>NZ_BAFM01000006.1 GCF_000334895.1 Halococcus agarilyticus
CAGCAGCTCCAGCACGACCGAGAGTCGCCAGCGCACCCAGTCCACTCACGCTCGTCGCTCCGGTAGCTCGGAGATAATTTCGACGGGTGATGCTGTCTGACTGATGGTTGGTTTTGATAATACCAGCCTCTTTTTCCACGGGCTTATCCTGATTCATCCCTTACATATCTGGCTACAGCAGATTCTGTAATAAGTTTTGTGTGGGCTGCTCTCAGCTCGAAGATCAGCGGCTAATTGTCGAAAAAGGCAGAGAGACTCTAACATCAAGCGCGTCAGAAACGAACTATTTCACCGTCGTGTAACCGAGCGCCCGGCGGTGTTCTGAACGCTCGGTACTACGACGGAAACACGCTGCCCTCGAAACGTGTAGTGGCGACACTACCGGGCGCGTGAAAACAGGACTCACTTAGACAGCGCCACCGGAGATAATTCGTCGTTGTGGTTACCCCTGCGCCTGGATCGCGTACAGTTCCGCGTACTTCCCCTCGTTGCTGACCAGTTCGCCGTGTTTCCCAGCCTCCGAGATCCGTCCGTTCTCAACGGTGTAGATCCGGTCGGCGTTCTTCACCGTCGAGAGACGGTGAGCGATGGTGACGATGATGTACTCGCGCTCCATCGTCTCGATCGCGCTCTGGACCTCCTTTTCCAGGTTCGAGTCAAGGTCGCTCGTCGCCTCGTCCAGAATCAGGAGGTCAGCGTCTTCAAGGAGCGCGCGCGCGAGCGCGACACGTTGTTTCTGCCCGCCTGAAAGCCGAACGCCGTCATCACCAAGGAGCGAGTCATAGCCGTTCGGCAGGTCGTCAAGGAACTCGTCGACCTTCGCGATCTCACAGACGCGTTCGATCTCCGCTTGAGACGCGTCTCGGTCGGCAATCGTGAGATTGTACCTGAGCGTGTCGGCGAAAATGAAGGGGTCCTGACGCACGACTGCGACGTGCTCGCGCCAGTCGTGGATATCCATCTCGCCGACGGGAGCACCGTTCGCGCGGATGTGACCGTCGGTTGGCTCGTACATCCGCGAGAGCAGCGAAACGATCGTAGATTTCCCGGCACCCGACTGGCCCACGAACGCCACGAACTCACCCTCGTCCGCCTCGAAATCGATCCCTCGGAGGACGTCCTCCTTGCCGTCGTAGGAGAACCACACATCGTCGAATTCGATCGAGTCCACGCTCTCGGGTGCGCTCCGACTGGACTCGTTCGGCTCCTCGTGCCGGCCTAACTCTTCGATGAAGGCCTCCGTCCGCACCAGGTGGGGGAGCTGATTCTCGACCTGATACACCAGTTGGTTGGCCGTACTCGCCTTTGGCCCGAGTCGAAACATGGCGAACAGGAACAGTCCGAGCGAACTGAGAGCGAGATTCGCGAAGGTCAATGAGAGATAGATCAGCACGAAAACCGACACCGAAACCGCCATGTTGTAGAAGTTACTGAGTGCGGCTTCGTTGCGTCGCAGCGTGATTCGGGATCGTGTGTACTGTTCGACTGCATCACGAAAGTCAGAGAGGAGTTCCTCGGCAACCCCGAAGATACGGATGTCTCGAATACCCTGTGTTCCAGCCTGTGCCGCCTCCTGCCGCCGCTCGTTCGCATCTGCCACTTCTTCCCCGATATCGTATCCCGGTTCAACGACACTGCGCAGTAAGAACGTCACGCCGCCAAGAACGACCGCTGTGAAAACTGTGAGTGCAGGCGAAACCACGAACGCAAGGAGCACATACGTTAGTGCCAGAAACCCCTGTTCAACAAGCCTGACACTCTTGTTGATGACTTGTCCAGCATAGTACGTCTGCGTGATAATCGCGTTCAGGATGTCGTCGGAGCCCTCCTGATCGAAATACGATACCCGTGCATTGAGTGCGTTGTCGAACGCTCGTATCTGCAAATCTCGGGTGTAATACGTTCTGAGAGCTTCTCGAAACCATGCAACGAGAAAGCTCGACGTGTACCGAACGACCATGACGGCCCCCACGCCGGCTACCGCGGTCCCAAGGGTGAGCGGAACACCGAAGAACTGGTACGCCGACGCGAACGCGCCTGCGAGGCCGCCTTGAGAAGCGGCCCCTCCATCGGATTGAACGAGTTCGACGATCGGGAGAATGAAGCTCAGTCCGATGCCCTCCAGCACAGCGGCAAAGATCCCGAGGCCGATGATCCCGACCGTGAGTTTCGGGTCGTACTTCGCAACGCTAACTATCGCCTGTATTTTCTCCTTTCTCGAAACGTCTGGAGGATCGTCATCAGTCATAGTGGTTAGAGCGAGGCTACAGTTGGAAAATCCATACTAGCCGAGAGGTATAAGTCCACCCATTTTGGACCTGTTCGGTAGACGTCACCGGCCGGACGATGCCTCCCTCGATTACTTCCCGACTGTACCATGAGAGATTCCGTGGAATAGCGTTTCAACACCTTTCGAACATGTGGTAGTCGGTGTAATCGCTTGTTTTGCACGGGCCTCGAGGCTATGCTATCGGTATTAGCGGTGGCTGCGTGGCAGATCAAAGGCGACTGTTCTACGGATTCACTCGGTTACCGTTCCGGTAGACAGTGAGACCGTCGTCCAAACTCACGTCGGTGAGCTCGCCCGCGATGTAGTAACTGTCGGAACCGCTCGCGACCCCACCAGCAACGTGGTCTGTACTGGCATCGATTTCGTCGGCATCGCCGATGTACTTCCGCGGAGCGACACCACCGGTTGCGGTAAACTCGTAGGTGCTCCACGACCCGCTTCCCTCGACGGTGAGGACGTCCGGCAGGTACTCCTCCACATTCAGAGCTTCGCCGTCGAGGTACACCGTGGCGTCGCCGCTCAGGCTGAGGCTCGTGATCTCGCCGGTGATGGTGTACCCATCGGAGCCGTCGATCACCCCGCCGGTCGCGCGCTGCCCATCGGCGCTGATCTCGTCCGCCCCGCCGATGTTGTTCCGCGGGCTGATGCTCCCGTTCACCGAGAACCCGTAGGTGGTCCACGCGCCGTCGTTCTCCGCGATCGTGAGCGAGTGCTTCTCGGCTCCACCTCCACCAACGTCGAGTCGCTCGCCGTTTCGATAGACGTCGGCAGTCCCCTCGACGCTGACGTCGGTGAGCTCGCCCGCGATGTGATAGCTGTCCGAGCCGCCCGCGACTCCCCCGGTCACGTGTCCAGTCTCGGTGTCGATCTCGTCGGCACCACCCAGGCCAGCACGTGGTGCGACGCCACCGCTGGCAGTAAACTCGTAAGTGCTCCACGACCCGCTTCCCTCGATCGTCAGTACGTCGGGCAGGTACTGCTCGGCAGTAGTTACTTCGTTGTTGAGATGAAGAGTGGCGTCACCACTCAGAGCGATGTTACTGATATCGCCGGAGAAGTAGTAACTGTCGTAGCCACTTCTCACTCCTCCCGTCGCACGTCCCCTGTCGGCACTTATCTCATCGGCTCCGCCGACGTTTCGTCTCGGAACGATGTCGCCGCTAACCGAGAACCCGTAGGTGATCCAGGAGCCGCCGTTTTCTTTTATCGTCAGTACGTTACCGAAGTTTCCCGGATCTACTTCTTCGCCATCGAGATAGACCGTTGCATCACCATCGAAGTCGAATGCGACGATGTCGCCCGAGAAGCCGTAACTATCGATACCGCCACCGCCTCCTTGCCCAGTTGCGGTGTTACCGGAAACCACGTCTTTGTCGTCGATCGTCGCATTGTTTGCGGTGCTCTTTCCGAGATCACCGCTCACTATAAACTCATACGAGAACCGTCCACCGTTGCTCTCGATCGACAACTTGTGGGGGAGATAGTCGCCAGCGCCGTACACCGGTGCTGGACAGGATCCGCCCGTGTCGATACTGGAAACCGACACGCCCTCTGTTCCATCTCGGACGACCGGCTCTCCGGTGACGTCGATCGTGGAGTCTCGCACCGTGCAGTTGTCGGATCCATCGAGGTGTACTCCGTTACGACTGTCGCCCTCATGATGAATACAACAAGTGTCAACCACGGATTTGGGCCGGTTCTCGAGCTCGATCGCCGCGTTCCCGTTCGCACTCCCGGTCACGCTCGTGTTCCGGATGGTCGCAGTGTGCGGTTCCGCCGGCGGGGAGTAGTTGCCACCGCCGTCGGGTTCCTTCCCGAGGATCCCGCGGACGCCGTCGGCCTCGATCCCGATCCGCGTGTTCTCCACCCGGAACTCGCTCGCGGTCGACTCCGCCACCACCCCGCCGCCGGAGTGTGGCGTCGACCGGATCGAAATGTTACAGTCCCGAATCGCAACATCGGTCCGATCGTTCATTCGACCCATCTCGATCCGTGCCCCCCGATAGTTCAATGCCTCGTAGGGGTTCGGTGAACCGCTTTCGTCCGCGTCCACACTGAGGATCATTCCTTCGGCGTAGCTGCCGGGACTTCCGATCCGGAGCTGGTTGTTGTCGTTGTTGCGGTGAACGCCGTCCTCGAACTGCACCACCCCGTTCGTTCGGCTGGTGTACGTCCCGTTCGAGCCGAACTCCTCGATCCGACACCGTCGGAACGTGATCGTTCCCTTGTGCTGGATGCCGACCCAGATCCCGCTCCGGCCGTTGCCCGCGTTGTACGTCCCCATCAGCCCGTGGTTGTTCGCTACCACATCCGTCACCAACCCGGTGCCGTCCGCCGAGCGCACGATCGGATAGAAGAAATCCAGCGCGTGGGGGTTGCCGTTCTCGGCTCCCGGCCCCGGCGAGTACCCCGGCTCACCCTTCGGGATCGATTTCGGGTGAATGCCCTGGCCCAGCAGCTCCACGTCGTGCACCCGGAGGTCGTCGTCCGTCCCCAGATGGAGGGCGGGCGTCGCCCCGTCCGCTCGCTGGTCGATGTCGATCCCCTCGAACAGCAGCCCCGTCCCGTCGTCGACCACCAGCGCCTTCTCGTTGAAGTTCGTCGGCACCCTGAATCGTGCATCCCCCTCCCCCAGGAAGCCGAGGTTCGTTTTGTTCTCGATGTAAGTGGTTTTAGTGACCAGGTACTCGCCGGGCGGGAACTTCAGCAGGGTGTAGTCGTCCGCGGCCGCCCGGATCTTCGCGCCGCACGGCTCCTCGCCCGTCGGGTCACACCCCGCGTCCGCCACCATGTCCACCGTCCGCTTGAACCTGATCCCCCGGCGCTCGAACGCCGCTGCCGTCCCCGAAAACAGGCCGGCCGCTCCGGCGGCGGTACCGGCGAGTTTGAGATACGATCGTCGATCGACTGAAAGAGAACCGCGATGCTGTCCGCTGTCACCGGTACTGTCCCCATCGTTGCGCTGCATCGATACATTGGTTTATCCATCACTCCAAAAATCTTGTGGCCGGTATCGGACATGTTCTCCTCTTGTCTTCGGCCTGGTTTTGTCTCAGTAGCTGAACTGGTTACGGGTCATGTGACAGCTTCAAACAATTTTGCCGGCGTGACGTTCGCGTTCGGCGAGCACCGATCGCTGTCGGCGTCGTGATTATATCGGGGGCGTGTCGTGGCCCGACGGAACCGAACCCTCTGTCAACTACTCCACCCTACTTCGCTCAGTCTGACGACTTCGCTCGTGGAGGGTGGGACTTGTCCGTGAACTCGGCCTCGAACCCATTGGGGTAGGCGGTAAATCCGCGCTTCGGCGTCACTGTTCCAGACTTTAGGGCAAGCTGACTGTTGCCCGTCCGCCGAGACGACTGTTGGCCTCGACGGATGTACCGCATACCGATGTTCTTCGCGGCGTTGTAGTCCGCGTTCGCTTCCGATTCACACTTTACGCACCGGAAGTCGTTACGCGACGGGCGATTCTCGTCCGCCGTGAATCCACACTCGGCACATCGTTGGGAGGTGTACGCCGAGCCGACTTGTTCCACTGAGACACTGACGGCTTCAGCCTTGTACTCCACCTGTTCGTACAGCGTCCGAAACGCCCACTTGTGACCCCACGACGCGCCGGTTCGGTCACGGATATGAGTCAGGTTCTCGAACGCGATAACGTCGCAGTCGTAGCGGAGTGCTTCGTCGATCAGTGCGTTCGACGCCCGGTGGAGAACGTCGCGGACGTGGCGAAGCTCCCGACCGCTCGACTGTACGAGCGTCCGGTGGGCGCTTCGCGTTCCGGTCTGTTGCAACCCGGCGCGTACTTTCTCGAACTCTTGGAGACGGTGCGTTAGCTCCCGCCCGCTGAAGAAGTAGGCGGTGCTGGTAACGGCGAGGTTTTCGATACCGAGGTCAACCCCGAGAACCGTTCGTCCTCGGCGGTGTTCCGTTCGGCATCGTTCTTGGGTCGGCGGAAGCCGATATGCAAGAAGAACTCGCCATCGCGGGTGGTGAGTGTACTTTCCGTAACATTCCACTCGTCCGAGTCGAGATACTGGCGCTGGTAGCCGTCATCGGCGTCGGGAAGGGCAAGCGGACACCGGACCCGGCTCTCCGTTGTGGAGAGCGAGACGGTATCGTCATCGAACAGCGTCATCGTCCGCGTGTCGTACTTCACGGTCGGAGCGGTGAACGTCGGCTTGCTCACCGTCTTTCCGTTCGATCGGCGTTCGATACAGCCGGTGATGGCTTGTGCGGCTTGGTGGGTGGCGAGAATCGCGTGCTGACTACCGAGGTCAGTTTGTTCGCGCACAGAGTCATAGGCGAGAGGTTGTACGTCGCTCTTAGCATTGCACCGTCCCCACGCAAGGTCCGTGGCGATTTGGCAACCCCGTTTCCACTCAGAGATGGTGTCTTCGAGCAAGTCGCGTTGCTCGCCGTCAACCGAGAGGCGGGTGATTGCCGTCCGACGCACGTAGCCGTCTGCCACGTGTTCAATGTGAATATGAGGCAATTTATCTGTATTGGAGATACCCAGCTATACGAACGCGCTCCTCCCTTCCCTACCGCTCGCTTCGCTCACGCTTGAGGAAAGGAACTCCGCGCTATCGCTTAGTTGAAACCCAACCGGGAGGAGGGGACGATATGATTCGGCATTGTGGATCGCTCGTCGGCGGACGATCGAGCGGTTCGGGACGACGTCGCCGTTTCGTACGGGGGAGGCGACGATGAACACGTGGCAGCGCCGGACCGTTCATTCCCTCATCGGGCTCGCGGTGTTGATGCTTCTCTACTCGCTCGTCTACGACTACGGGATGAGTGCCTTCGAGAACGAGCCCGAGACGTTTCTCCACTCGCTGCAGGTCGTCGTCGAGACGTTCACCACGACCGGGTTCGGCTCGGACGCGGGGTGGGAGAGCCCGGTGATGAACGTGCTCGTGATCGTGATGGATCTCACCGGCGTGGCGCTGATCTTCCTCGCACTCCCGGTCGTCGTGTTCCCGCTGCTCGACGAGACGCTCTCTCGGAGCGCCCCGACGACGATCGAGGACACCGATCACGTCGTCATCTGTGCGTACACTCCCCGTGGAGCGACCCTGATCGAGGAACTCGACAGTCGGGACGTCTCCTACGTCGTGATCGAACCCGATCGCGACCGCGCGGACGACCTCCACGAGGACGGAGTACGCGTGGTTCACGGCGATCCCGAGTCGCCCGAAGCGCTCGCCGGAGTCGACCTCGGGGCGGCGCGGGCGCTGGTCGCGGACGCCTCCGACGAACAGAACGCCTCGATCGCGCTCGCGGCCGCCGACACCGCCGACACCCGGATCATCACGTTCGTCGAGGACGCCACGGTCGCGGACTATCACCGATATGCGGGTGCGGACGAGGTGTTCTCGCCGCGCCGGCTCGTCGGCGAGAGCCTCGCCGACACGGTCACGACCGCGATCTCCACCGAACTGGGCGACGTGATCGAGATCGACGGCGACTTCGAGATCGCCGAACTCCCGATCCAGGCGGGGAGCGATCTCGACGGAGTCAGGATCGAGGAGAGCGAGATCACCGAACGGACCGGCGCGAACGTCGTCGGTGCGTGGCTCCGCGGCGAGTTCGTCAGCCCACCCGACCCGAACGATCGGATCGACGAGCACTCGATCCTGCTCGTCGCGGGCCACGAGTCACAGCTCGAAGCGTTGAAAGAACTGACCCTCTCGGACACCCGATCACGTCGGCGCGGTCGCGTCGTCGTCGTCGGGCTCGGCGAAGTCGGCACCACGGTGTACGAGGCGGTCTCGCGGGAGGGGATCGAGACGGTCGTGATCGACCACGTGGATGGGCCGGGCGTCGATATCGTCGGTGACGCCACCGAGGAAGCCACGCTCCGCGAGGCGGGGCTCGACGGGGCGAACGCGGTGGTGCTCGCGCTGCCGAACGACACGCTCACCGTGTTCGCCACGCTCGTGATCAGAGAACTCGCGCCCGACGTCGAGATCCTCGCCCGCGCGAAGGAGCCCGCGGGCATCCGGAAGCTCTACCGGGCGGGTGCGGACTACGTGCTCGCACTCGCCACCGTCAGCGGCCGAATGCTGGCGTCGACGATCCTCGACGAGGAGGTGATGAGCTTCGACAAGCAGATCGAGGTCGTCCGAACCCAGTGTCCCAAACTCGCGGGCCAGAGCCTCCGCGAGGCCGACGTCCGTGCGCGCACCGGCTGTACCGTGATCGCGGTCGAGCGCAACGGCGACGTCCGGACCGAGATCGGCCCCGAGTTCGAGCTCCGCGCCGACGACGACCTCGTTCTCGTCGGCACCGACGAGGACGTCAACCGGTTCGCCTCGCTCTACGAGTGATCGATCGGCCTGGCGACCGCGCGGCGAACCCGACGCTTGGGCCGAGCGCGATTCAGGTTCCGTACACATCGGTGTCGGGGTTGAAATCGCGCCACGCGAAGAAGAACATGGGCGAGGCGTCGTTGGCCCGCGGGAGCTGCGTTCCCTCGTGGGGACCGTCGAGGGCCTCGCCGGTGGCGCGCCGCCACCGCGAGCCGCCGGCGCGCATCGCGTCCGCGCCCGCGGGCTCGAACGTCAGTTCGTCTCCATCGACGCGGCGCTCGTAGGCGACGAGCGCGTCGCCCGCATCGACCGTGACGACCACCGGGAGGTCGCCGACGCGGTCGTTGATCACGCCCTCACTCGTGACCGTATCGAACGGGTAGGCGCTCGCCGTCCCGTCGCGAGCGACCCCGATGACCTCGGCCTTCGGGTGGAGCTCCCCCTCGAACTCCTCGCCGCCGATGCCGATGCGCCGCGATTCGTCGTAGCCGGCGTAGGGGTCGCGGGCGTAGTCCCGCGGTCTCGCCCCGCCGATCGCCTCGGAGGCCGGCGGCGGGAGCAGGACCTCCGTGTCGGGGTGCGTCTCGCGCCACGCACTCCACGCCGTCAGCGTCGAGGGGACCAACGAGAGCGTCTCGCCCGTGCTCGGCCCGCGGATGGCGGTCGCGAGGATCTGACTCCAGAGGCTGTCGGTCGCACGGTCGTACATCACGAGATCGCTGTTCCAGAGCAGGCCCGAGACGCCGAACGTTGTCTCCTCACCATCGACCCGGCGTTCGGCGGTGAGCCCGCTACCACACAGCGGACAGTACGTCACCAGAAGAGGGCCGTCGAACTCGTCGTTCACGATCTCGTGCCAGTTCAGGACCGCGAGCGGGTACGCCCGCGCCTCGCCGCCGCGTTCGACGCCGATCACGCGCTCGTTCGGGTCGAGTTCGACCCCGAACTCGCTCCAGTCGGCTCCGAACGCGGGGTCGGTGATCGCCGGGATCGCGTCCTCCGATGCGCCACGGTCGAGCTCGCTTCTGGGGACGGGTAGCTCGACGTCGCCAGCGGACTGGGGCACGCCGGCCGCCGTTCCGCCGGCGGTGGTCGCGTTCCCCGGTTCGCCGGTGGCCGCCGAAGCGTCGGTGGCTGCCGAGGTGCCGGTCTCTCCGTTCGCTCCACGGGAATCGGAGCGGCCGGCGAGGCCCGAACAGCCCGCGAGCCAGACGGCCGTGCCGCCGGCGAGTCCGGACAGATAGCGGCGGCGATCCATACCCACCTTCACTGGTCGGTGGGGTTAACGGACGCGGGGTCGTGCGCCCCGCTCTCACACGCGCTATACGGCTATGTGGCCGTCGCTCCAAGAGGAGGTATGGAGCGGCACACTCGTCGGGCGGTCCTCGGTGCAGGTGGGGCCGGGCTCGCGAGCGCGTTCGCCGGCTGTGCGGGCGTCCTCGGCGGTACGGGCGGGGCGGACGGAACGGACACCCGGGAGATCGACACCGTCGCGGTCGCCGGCTCACCGGGCGAGTCGGTGGCGATCCGTCCCCAGGGACGGGTCGCGCTGCTCGATTTCTTCGGGACGTGGTGTGCGCCCTGCAAACCCCAGATGGCCCACCTCCGGACCGTCGACGAGCGATTCCCCGACCTCCATCTGCTCTCGATCACGTGGGAGGAGGACGAAACGGCAGTGACCGACTTCTGGCGGGAGTACGAGGGGTCGTGGCCGGTCGCGCTCGATCCCGAAGTCCGCACGGGCGAGCGCTACGGCGTCCGGCGGATCCCGACGCTGCTCGTCCTTGCCCCTGACGGCACCGAGACGTGGCGACACGTCGGCCTCGCCGCTGCCGACACGATCGTCACGGAAGTCGAACGCGCGATCGAGACGGGATGATCGACGTCTCGGGGCTGCGCCTCGGCTTCGCGTTCACCGCCGGCGCGGCAACCTTCTTCGCGCCGTGTGCGTACCCGCTGTTGCCTGGCTACGTCGCTTACTACCTCGGCAGCGACGCCGGGAGCGGGAAAAGCGAGGGCGAAAGCGGAGCGTCGGGCGAGTCGGACGGCGTCGGGACGGGAGCGCGGCTGCGTCGTGCGGCGACGGTGGGCGTGCTCGTGAGTGTCGGGTTCGTGCTGGTGTACGGCGTGCTCGCCGGGATCGTGGCGACAGTCGGGACGCGAGTGCTCGCGGACATCGTTCTGCTGGAACTCGTCGTCGGCGCGTTGCTCGTCGTCCTCGGGACCGCGATGGCGCTCGGTCGCGGACCGACCCGCCACGTCACGTTCCCGGAGCGACGGCGCTCGCCCGTCGCGTTCGTGGGGTTCGGGATCGTCTACGCCGCCGCGGCCGCCGGCTGCACCGCACCGGTGTTCGTCGCGGTCGCGCTGACGGCGCTGTCGAGCGGCCCGGCCACCGCGTTCGTCACGCTCGGCGCGTACGCCGCCGGGATGAGCGCCCTGATGATCGCGATTACGGCGCTGTCGGCACTCGGACGCGAGGCCATCCTTCGTCGGTTGCCACGGCCACAGACGGTCTCGCGGGTCGCGGGCGTGCTCCTCGTGGCGGCCGGCCTCGCCCAGGTCTACCTCTTTTCGTTCCGGTTCGGCGGGCTCACGCTGCTCGGCCTGGAGTGAAGCCAGAACGAGTTTGTCGATGGCGCGCGAGGCGGTGACATGGCCGGGATCGTCTTCTTCGAGACGGCGGCGCTCGATCGGATGGTCGAGTTCTATACCGAGCGACTGGACGCGTCGGTGTGGCTCGAACAGGCCGGCTGTACGATCCTCCGCAACGAGAACCTCCTGCTCGGGTTCTGTGGCGGCGATCGCGCCGAAACCGACGGCACGATCACGCTCTTTTTCGACGACCGATCCGCGGTCGACGGGATGTACGACCGGCTCGACGATCGTGCCCACGGGAGTCCGGAACTGAACGAGGAGTACGACATCTACCAGTTCTTCGCCGACGATCCGGAGGGACGAACGCTCGAGTTCCAGACGTTCCTCCATCCGATCGATCCGTACTGAGCGCAGCACTCGACCGACGACACACCGCAACGCCGGCAGTACCGTTACGGCCGATTCGTTCGCTGTGCTTCCCCACAAAACATATGCCACCCGTCGTATCAGGGGTTGGTATGCCCTCCCACACGCGTTCGGTCGCCGCGGTCGCGCTCGCCCTCCTCGTCGTGCTCGCCGGCTGTGGCGGTTTTAGCGCCGGCGGCGGCAGCGATGGCGGCGAGGCCGCGAGCGCCGGCGGCGGTGGCGGCGATCAGAGCGCCGGCAGCAGTGGCGGTGCCGATAGCCTCGCCAACACCGCCGGTGGATCGGCCGCCGACACGGGAGGAAACAACGGCCAGGCGCTCCAGGCGAACCGGGCGATCGTCAAGACCGCCCACGTCCGTCTCGAGGTCGAGAACTTCAGTACGGCACGGGGGAACATCACGAGCGCGACGCGTCGGCTGGGCGGGTACGTGGGCGCGTCGAGCGAGTCGACCCGGGGCGAGAACGGCAACCGGACCGCCGGTCAGGTCGTTCTCCGCGTCCCGAGCCGGAACTTCTCCGCGCTCTACGATCGGGTGCAGGCGACCGGCACGGTGCTGAGTGCGAACACGAACACGAGCGACGTCACCGAACAGTTGGTCGACCTCGAAGCACGCCTCGAAAACCTCCGGGCGCAGCGCCAACGCCTGCGGAACCTCTACGAGAACGCGAGCGACACCGAGGCAGTCCTCAAGGTCCAGGAACGCCTCTCGAACACCCAGTCTGAGATCGAGCGCCTGGAGGCCCAGCTCCAGTCGCTCGAAAACCGGATCACGCTCTCGACGATCACGGTCGAGCTCACCGAACCCGCCGACGATCCGGTCGTCGCGGGAGCGTGGTACGACGTCGGCGTGCTCGACGCCTTCCTCGACTCGATCGGCGGCGTCGTCACGACGCTCCGGGCGGCGGTCGTCGCGGTCGCGTATCTCGCGCCGTACCTCCTCGTCTTCGGCGTGCCCATCCTGCTCGGCTATCTCGCCTACCGGCGGCGGACGGCGGCATCCGCGAGCGCCGAGTGAACCCGGTTCGGGGCAGTGCGGCTCAGTGGCGTTTTTGATCGTGGCGCTCCGCGGTGGGGTATGGAGTTCGAGGTGATTCAGGGCGACATCGCCGCCCAGCAAGCCGACGCGCTCGTGAACGCCGCCGGCACGAGTCTCGAAATGGGCTCCGGCGTGGCGGGGGCGCTCCGGCGCGGCGCGGGCGGCGAGATCAACCGCGAGGCGGTCTCGCAGGGACCGATCGATCTCGGAACGGTGGCGGTCACCGACGCCCACGATCTCGACGCCGAGTACGTGATCCACGCCGCCGCGATGCCCCATTACGGGGACGGCGAGGCCACGGCGGAGAGCATTCGGAACGCGACCCACAACGCGCTCGAACGCGCCGACGAACTGGGGTGTGAATCGCTCGTGCTCCCCGCGTTGGGATGTGGCGTCGCCGGGTTCGCCCTTCGAGAAGGCGCAACGATCATCGCCGATGCCGTTGCCGACTACGCTCCCGAGTCGCTCACGGACGTGCGTTTGATCGGGTACAGCGACGACGAGGTCGCCGTTATCCGTGAGGCCGCGAGCGAGACCCGTGACGGATGAGAGCGATCCGGTCGCCGCGCCGCCTGGCGACCGCGATCGCACGGCGGGTGATTCCGGAGCCTCTCGATCCGGACCACCGCCCGCTCCGGAAGCAGCCGCCGATCCCGAGGTATGTCCGGTCTGTGACGTCGCGTACGACTCGGTGTCGGTCCACGACGCGGGGCTCCTCGTGAACCTGCTCGACAACGAGCGCTACCGGCGAGTGTGTTTCGAGCCGGTCGCCGCGGCCGACGGGACGTCCCTTATTCGGTTCTACCACCACACGCACGACCAGGCGGCGCTCGACGGCTGAGCGCGTCGCCGCGGCCGGCGGATGTCGCTACGTGTGGCCCGAGACTCGCACCGGCTCGTAGGGTTCTTCGAGATACTCGATGTCGCTCTCGGCGAGCGAGATGTCGAGCGCCGCGACCGCCTGTTCGAGGTGTTCGACGCTCGTCGTCCCGACGATCGGTGCGTCGACCCAGTCCTTGTGGAGGAGCCACGAGAGGGCGATCTGGGCCATCGTGGCGTCCTCCTCGGCGGCGAGCTCCGCGACGCGCTCGTTGATCTCCCGACCGCCACCCTCGCGGTAGGGGTGTTCGTAGAGGTACTCCTCGCTCGCGCCGCGTGCGGTGGCGTCGATCTCCTCGTGTGGCCTGGCGAGATAGCCGCGTGCGAGCGGGCTCCACGGCAACACGCCGACGTCTTCCCGCTGGCAGAGCGGCAGCATCTCGCGCTCCTCCTCGCGGTAGACGAGGTTGTAGTGGTTCTGCATCGTGACGAATCGTTCGAGACCCAGAGAGCGGCTGGTGTGGAGCGCGTCGGCGAACTGGTGAGCCCACATCGAGGAGCCACCGATGTAGCGCACCTTCCCGCGGCGCACGGCGTCGTCGAGCGCCCGGAGCGTCCCCTCGATCGGCGCGTCGTCGTCCCAGCGATGAGTCTGGTAGAGGTCGATCGTCTCCATTCCCAACCGGTCGAGGCTGTTTTCGAGCTCCTGTTCGATGGCCTTGCGCGAGAGGCCCCGGGCGTTCGGATTGTCGTCGTCCATCGGGTTGTAGACCTTGGTGGCGACCACCGGCCAGTCGCGGTCGTAGCCTTCGAGGGCGTTGCCGAGCACCCGCTCGCTCTCGCCGCGCGAGTACATGTTCGCGGTGTCGAAGAAGTTGATCCCGAGATCGATCGCGCACTCGATGATCTCCTCGCTTTGCTCCTCGTCGAGCACCCAGTCGCGCCACTCGGGGCTCCCGAAGCTCATGCAGCCGAGACAGATCCGGCTCACCTCCATCCCCGTCGAGCCGAGGGTCGTGTACTCCATGCGACGGAGAGACACCCACTCAGTAAAAATCCCCCCACAACCGGCAGCGATCGCCCCCGAGTCGACCGTGCCGTGCAAAACGGCCGTTCGAGGTCGTGCCAGCGACGCCGGGCGATCGGTCCCGGCCGACAGTATAACACGCGCCAGCGGCAACGGTGTCCATGACCTGTCCACATCTGGAGTACCGAAGGGAAACCGACGAGCACCACGGCGACGAGCGCTTCGCTGAGCCACGGGGGTACTGTACGGTGGCCGAACGGTTCGTCGAGGCGCTGCGCGCGGACGTCTGCAACGACCGCTACGACCTCGATCACGAGCGCCACTGCGAGATCTACCGCGAGCACGCCGGGACGGACGAACGGGCTGGGAACGGCGCGCGCGGAGTGACGACCAATGACCTATGAGGCGTTTCTCGCCGGCGAGCCGGTGATCGTCACCGCGGCGCTGACCGGTGGCGTCCACGGCAAGGAGGCGAACCCGAACCTCCCCGAGACGCCCGCGGAGATCGGTCGCGCGGCGGCCGCGGCGGAGGCAGCGGGCGCGGCGGTCGTCCACCTCCACGCCCGCCAAGACAACGGTGAGCGCTCGTTTGCGACCGAGCGGTTTCAGGAGATCGACGACGCCGTTCGGGAGCACACAGAGAACGTGATCGTCCAGCACTCGACCGGCGGGACGGCCGCCCCGACGGCCGATCGTCACCAACCGCTCCGGACCGATCCACCGCCCGAGATGGCCTCTCTCGACATGGGACCGCTGAATCGCTACGATCACCTGACGAGCGAGAACACCCGCGGGACGGTCGACGCGCTCCACGCGGAGATGGTCGAGCGCGGGATCAAACCCGAACTGGAGGTGTTCAACGACGGCCACCGCAACGAGGTCCACAGTTTGGTGGAGCGCCGCGACCTCGCGGAGCCGGTGTACGCCACGCTCGTCTTCGGTTCGGGCACGCTCACCCGGCCGCGACCGCGGAACTTCCTGACCGCCATCGAGGGTCTCCCCGAGGGCGCGCTGTTCAACACGCTCGGCTTCGGTCGGCACCAGCTGCCGTTCGCGACGATGGGCATCCTCTTCGGCGGGCACGTTCGCGTCGGGCTGGAGGACAACGTCCACTACCGGCGGGGCGAGCTCGCCGAGAGCAACGCCCAGCTCGTCGAGCGCGTCGCCCGGATCGCCGAGGCGCTCGGCCGCGAGGTCGCCACGCCCGACCGGGCGAGGACGATCCTCGGCCTCTGAACCTCAGCACCCGTGAACTGTCCCACGAAGCTCGCCGCCGGTCTTTCGTTCGAGCGCACGCCCGACGGGCCGCGGCTCGTCGTCTCGCGCGAGATCGGCGCGGCCCCCGCCGTCGCCTGGCGGCTGCTCACCGACACCCACCGGTGGCCAGTGTGGGGTCCGTCGGTCGTCGGCGTCGCGTGCGAGGGTCGGTTCGTACAGGCCGGAACGTGCGGTCACGTCCGCACCGTCGGCGGGCTCGAACTCCCCTTCCGGGTGACCGAGTGTGCCGATCGCCGCTGGACGTGGCGGGTCGCGGGCGTGCCGGCGACCGGCCACCGGGTCGAGCCCCTGGAAAGCGGCTGCCGCGTCGCGTTCGAGATCCCGCCCCTCGCGGCCCCGTACGCACTCGTCTGTCGGCGCGGGCTCGCGACCATCGAGCGACTCGCCCGGGACGCGACGGAGTGAGCCACTTCCGGCGAGGACGGCGGGCGTGCGTGACTACTGCTCGACGAGAAGGAGGTCGCTCACCGAGTGGAGGTCCTCCTCCAGTCCCTCGCCGTCGCAGTCGTCGTTCGGGCACGAGAATCGCCACCCGTCCGTGGTCGCCGTTCGTTCCGGAAAGCGCTCGCCGCAGACCTCGCAGAACAGCTGCTCGTCCGAGCAGCCGTCCCGATGGAGTTCGAGTTCGAGCTCGCTCGTGAACGTCCGCTTGCAGTTCCGGCAAGTGTAGGTCATACTTGCCGAATCATCGGCCAGGGATATATCACCACCGCTTTTGGACGATTGGTCGACACGACGGGCGGGACGGCGCGGGGCAACGAGACGGCGTGTGCCGACCATGGGGTTTTGGACCCCGCGGCCCTCGGTGGACGTATGCCGACCTTCGAGCGCGAGACCTACGTGCGCGCACCGTTCGACGAAGTCTGGCGGTTTCACTCGACGCTCGACGGCCTCGAAGCGCTGACGCCTCGCTTCATGAACCTCCGGGTGGAGTCCTCGCGCGGGCCGAACGGCGAGCCCGGTCCCGACGTGCTGGAGGCGGGCGCGGAGGCCGACCTCACCGTGCGGCCAGGCGGCGTCGGTCCGCGCCAAGGCTGGACGACCAGGATCATCGAACGCAGGGAGGAAGAGGGGGCCGGCCTGTTCCGCGACGAGATGATCGACGGGCCGTTCCGGCGCTGGGTCCACACCCACAGTTTCTACGCCGACGGCGGCGGGACGCACGTCCGCGATCGGGTGGAGTACCAACTCCCGTTCGGCGATCTCGGGCGGCTGGCCGGCCCGTTCGCGGTCGTCGGCTTCGAGCCGATGTTCCGGTATCGCCACCGCGAGACAAAACGTCGGCTTGAATGAGATCGGAGACGGCCCCGGCACGTGGTGTCAGTCGGAACCGTCCGAGCAGTTCCGTCACAAAATCCAGTAACGGACGGTCGATCCACCTGAGACGAATCCCGACGCAAATGAGAGACCGCAGCCACACACCTCCCCAGCCGATTCCTTCACTCGGGCTTCGCCCTCGCTCAGTCATCCCTCGCGCGAGTCGCGCTTCGCGCTCACGGGTCGTCCCTCCCCGTTCGCTTAGCGGTGCTCGCTTCGCTCGCACCGCCCACGCGCTCCCGCGCGCCACAGCCCCCAGCAACGGATGGACCGCTGACCGCCCAGCAACGGGTGGACCGCTGACCGACAGGATATTTACGGTGTGCTCGTCTCGGCTTCAGCATGGATGTCCGCCTGCTCGAAGCCACCGACGACCCCGAGCGCGTGATCTGCACAGGGGCGCGAAACGACTACTCCGAACCGTTCGTCGGGAGTCAGTCCTTCGCCGAGACGATGGCGACGATCGACGGCGAGACGATCGAGGCGAAAAAGCGCACCCTGATCGGTCGGCTCCTCGATCACGGTCACTTCGGCCCGTTCGAACACCCACAGGCCACGTTCGCGGTCGAGGGCGTGAGCCGATCGTGCATGGCCCAGCTCACCCGCCATCGCCACGTCTCCTTCGACGTCCAGTCGATGCGCTACGTCGCCTTCGACGAGGTCGATCCCGACGAGGTCCGCGAGGGTGCAATGGTCGTGACGCCACCCTCGGCCACCGACCCCGACTGGGTGGGGCGCAACCAGCGCGGCGGCGGGGTCGACGAGGCGACCGTCGAAAAGCGCGAGACAGTGTTTCGAGAGTCGGTCACGAGCTCGGTCGAGTCCTATCAGGAGCTCCTCGATCTCGGGATGGCTCCCGAGGACGCCCGGTTCGTCCTGCCGATCGGCACGGAGGTCAACATCGTGATGTCGATGAACGCCCGGATGTTGATGCATGTGAGCGATATGCGAGCGGCGGCGGACAGCCAGTGGGAGATCCGCGACCTCACCGAGCGGGTCCTCGATCTCGCCGCCGAGTGGTGTCCGATCACCTTTGCCCACTACGAGGAGCACATGAAGGGCCGGAAGAACCGGCTCGCACCGTGACCGGCGCGGAGGCATTTATGGCTCTTGTGGCCGCTGTCGCCGTCGGTGGGCTCGCGCCCGACGGACGCCGGATTCCGGCGGCCGGCCGTCGGCGGTCGCAGCCTTTTTATTCTCCCTGTGGTCACGTACCATAGATGAGGTGGCTGTCGGCGCTCGGTCTCGCTGTAGTGGTGTTGGCGGGGGCGATGGTCGTCCCCCTCCCAGCGGTGGCCAGCGCGCAGACGGTCAACGGGACGGGACCGTCGGGACCCACGGACGGCCAGAACGCGTTCAACGACACCCAGTTCGTGGTCACGGTGTACGAGAACGGGTCGGCGCGCTGGACCCATCGCTACAAGCAGCCCCTGCAAAACCAAACCGAAGTCGAGCGATTCCGGGCCTACGCCAACCGGTTCACGAGCGAGGAGACGCCGCTGTACGCCGACTTTCGCGATCGGGCGACGGCGTTGACCGAGGTGGGCACGAACGCGACCGGGCGCTCGATGACGGCACGCGGGTTCTCCCGCAGCGCGCGAGTCGTTCCCCAGCCGGCGTCGACGGGCGTCGTGGAGACGTCCTTCCTCTGGACCAACTTCTCGGCCACGACGGGCGGCGAGATCGCCATCGGCGACGTCTTCGAAGGGGGGATTTACCTCTCGTCGGGGGCGTCGGTCGAGATCCGGGCGGGCCCCGATCTGTCGATCGCGTGGGATTCGGTCGAACCAGCGCCCGACGCCTCGACCAACGGCTCGGCCGACGGGAACGACTCGGCAACGTGGTTCGGCGAGCGGCAGTTCGCCACCGGTCAGCCACGGGTCGTGTTCGTCGAGCAGTCGGGCGTCGGGATGAACGGCCCGCCGATGCTCGACGGATCGATGGTGTGGCTCGCGGCCGCGCTCGCGGTCGCCGTGATCCTCGGCACGGTGGTCGTCCAACGGTCCGATCGGTCCCCGTTCGGCGGGTCACAGGCCACGGCCGCCGACGAGCGACCGGCCGAGACCGCCACCGAAGACGCGCCCGAGACGTCCGACGGGCCATCGTCGGCAGCGGCCACCGAACCCACGGTCCCCGACGAGGAACTCGTGAGCGACGAGGAGGTGGTGCGCTCGCTGCTCGACGAGAACGGCGGGCGGATGCGCCAGAGCGAGATCGTCGCCGAAACCGACTGGTCGAAGTCGAAAGTCAGCATGCTGCTCTCGGAGATGGCCGAGACGGGCGACCTCAGCAAACTCCGGGTCGGTCGCGAGAACATCGTGAGCCTCGACGGGCACGAACCCGAGGCTGCGGGATCGCCGTTCGACGAGGAGTGAGTCCGAAAGCGGAACTGTTAAACGCGATTCTGCGCTACCTGAGTTCGCCTGCCGACGAGCGGTTGGCGACCCGCGCTCCGGTGGTGTAGTCCGGCCAATCATATTGCCCTCTCACGGCAATGACCAGGGTTCGAATCCCTGCCGGAGCATTCTGCGACGGTTTCACTCGTGAAGCCTCGTGACGAGCGAAGCGAGAGCACGGAACTCGACGGAGGAACGATGCGCATCACCCACTCGTGGGATTAAGTTCGTCGACGGCCACATCGGTACATGGACATCTTCGATACGGAGACCGCGATCATCGGCATGGTCCACCTCCCGCCGTTGCCTGGCGCGCCCGACTTTGCGGGAGATCGAGGTGCGATCCGCGAGCGAGTGCGGCGGGACGCTGCGGCGCTCGAAGCCGGCGGCGTCGACGGCATCATGCTCGAGAACTTCGGCGACGCCCCCTTCTACCCCGACCGGGTGCCCCGTCACACCGTCGCCGATGTCGCGGCGCTCGCCGCGACTCTCGGAGAATGCGTCTCGATCCCGTTCGGCGTGAACGTCCTCAGAAACGACGTGCGGAGCGCGCTGGGGATCGCGGCCGCCACAGGAGGAACGTTCGTCCGCGTGAACGTCCACACCGGGGCACGGGTGACCGACCAGGGACTGATCGAAGGGACGGCACACGAGACGCTGCGACTCCGCGAGCGACTCGACGCCGACGTCGCCGTTCTTGCGGATCTCGACGTGAAACACTCCGCGCCGCTCGCCGAACGCCCGCTCGAAGAATCGTTGGGAGACCTCGTCGAACGCGGCGGTGCCGACGGCGTCGTCGTGAGCGGGGCAGGGACGGGCGAGAGCGTCGATACCGATCTCCTCGCTCGGGTGGTCGACTGCCGCGACGATCGAGGGTTCGACGTCCCGGTCCTGATCGGGAGCGGCGTCACGCCCGCGACGGCCTCCGACCTCCTTGAACTCGCCGACGGGGCGATCGTCGGCACGGCGCTGAAACAGGGTGAGGAAACGACTTCTCCCGTCGACGAAGCGGCGGTCGAGCGGCTTGTCCGGGCAGTTCCCTAGCGCTCGTCGAGAAACGCCCGAACGTCGGTTTCGGTCGGGAGACGACCGCGTGCGCCCCCGGCGGTGCAGCTGAGCGCAGCCCCGGCAGCCGCAAAGCGTCCCGCTGCCGTCGGCGAGGAGTCGTCGAGCAACCACGCGTGGACCAGCCCCGCGGTGAAGACGTCGCCTGCGCCCGTCGTGTCCTCGACGGCCACCTCGAAGGCGGGAACGTCGATCGTCGTCCCGTCGTCGAGGAGGAGTGCTCCCTCGTCGCCACGGGTCACGGCGGCGCGAGGAACGTCCCGGGCTGCGAGGGCATCGAGGGCCGCTTCGGCCCCACCGCCGAAGTACGAGCGTGCGGCGACCTCGCCGACCACGAACAGGTCCGCGACGGCGAGCACCCGATCGATGGTCGCGGGTGACGTCCCCCGGTGTTCGAGTTCGGCGAGCGGCCCGGCGAGATCGAAGACGAGCGTCGTGATCGCCCCGCGCTCGCGGGCCGCCACGAGGTCGGCGACGACCGGATCGGGGGCGTAGGCGCTCGTGAACACCACCTCGCCGCCGGCGTACGCGAGGTCGGCGTCGTCGAGCCGGAGGTTCGGCACGCTCTGCCCGCCGGCGACCACCATCCGCTCGCCGTCCGGCCCGCGGAGGATCAGCGTGTACGAGGACTCCTCGGGGCCGGTGCGGACCCGCGTGCAGTCGATTCCGCGTTCCCGCAGGTCGGCCTCGATCCGGTCGGCGGCATCCCGCCCGAGCCTGGTGACGATTCCGGTCTCTCGGCCGAGCGCGGCGAGTCCCGACGCGACGTTCGCGGCGACGCCGCCGACGGCGGTGGTGTGCTCGCGGACGAACGCGCCGCCGTCGGGTTCGGGGAGGTTCGAGAGCGTATAGCAGCGGTCGAGAACCGCACTGCCGACCGTGACGACTGCGGGCGACGACATCGACTCGATGGAGGACCGTGTGACCCTTGAACGTGCGGTCCGCGATCGGTGTCAGACGAGCGTCTGACTGAGACTTTTATTGTATCGCCCGGAGTGGCGGATAATGGCTAGCTCCGCCGTCGGGTCGACGAACACGAGGGCGTTCGTGGAGGCACTCTCCTACGAACACTCGCCCCTCGACAAGACACGCGCTCGCGACGACGCCGTGCTCGCGGCGTACAAGTACCTCATCACCTACCGGACCGCCTCGCGGCTGAGCCTCGTGGCGAACGTCTATCCGCAACGCGGCGCGGGGCTCGATCCCGACGACTGGTACGAGGAGCTCGTCGCGCCGCTGTTGGGTGAGCTTCCGGGTGTCTCGCCGCCCGGGCCAGGCACGGCGACGTGGCGGTACGCGCCCGAGTGAGCAGCGACGACGAGGCGATCGCTATGACATATAGTGGAAGTGACCAAACGCTTACTCAACCACCACCGCTACCGCCGAGTATGAGCGCCGAGCAGTGCCGGATCACGCGCACCCGCGAAGACGAGTGGTGGGGTCGCGAAAGACGAAACCGTCGGCGAGCACGAAGACTTGCAAATATATGAATAGTATGTGTGTGCAGCGTTCGGCTAGCGGCACATTTCTTTTTAGCCTCTACCCGGCGGCCCTGTGGTAGCATCGAAGTAGACCGGACGAATGGTCCCATCTGTGAGGATGAACCAGTAGACGATGTCGGCCTCGGAGTACGAACCGACAGCCCCTTCGAGGCGAACACCTCCTTGTGAGTCGAACCGTTCGAGTTGCACACGTGAATCAGTCACCGCTCCTTCTGAGGTGAAGTTGTACACCGTGCCATCCAACTGAAGAGGAGTCTCGGATTCCTTTGAGAGGCCCGTCTGATAGATGAAGAAGTTGTGTGTTTTATCGCTGTGAGGTCTTTCTGTTTCCGTCACTCCCGAGAGAGCCCCCTTTGTCTCAATAGCGAAGGCAGTAATCTCGATCGGGTTGGGGCCGGAATCGGAGTCCGGATCGTTCGGTACCCCTATTTTGAACGATGGATGGGTTCTACTCCGTGCAATTGCGGATGTATTAAGCGATGCCCCATCAACTTCACCAGGGTCGATCTTTTCGCCTTCCCGAGGTCCTTCATCGCTGGGGAACTCTAGATTGTATTCAACGGGGCCGTTTTCCGACCCGTTCGGAAGCGAGATTTCGACTGTTACCGTGCTCCCGCTGTCGGTATCTTCGGGAACATAGGTAAATGAAGTCTCCCCAGACTCGTTCGTAGAACTGCTGGTGAAGTTCAAGCTCCCAGCACCGTCTTCGCTAGCTTCGACATCAACCTTAGAGAGTGGGTTGTCCCCTTCATCTTGCACGCTTACAGCCAGTGTTTCTGGTTCATCGACAGACACCGAGGGAGATTCCGGCGATTCTCTGTAGATGTACCGTTCCGGGTATTCCAACCCGAACGTGACGGAACTGTTCTCACCAGTCACGTTGGGGAGACTCGCAGTGACCCCGACCGTGCTTCCGATATCGCCGGCGTTCGGGTTATAGGAAACTGTCGTGTTGCCGTTCCCGTTCGATGTGGTGCTGGCCGTCGATAATCCTCCAGAACCGTTCGTACTCCACTCCACGTCGACATCGCCGAGATCGCTGCCGAATATGTCCGTCGTGTGGGCAGTGAGTTCGGTATTGCTCTGGATGGACCCCACATCAGGATGGGTCGGGCTGGCGTTCGTGATGCGAGGGTCCAGTCCGAGGTCGTCGTCATCCGGGTCCGGATCGCCGACCGATGCCTTATCGACAGCGAGTTGGGTGCCGTTTTTCAACTCAATCGTGACCTGATTGACGCCGGAGCCGGAGTTCGAATACATCCACCCGTCGACCTGGCTCTTATCCGTGAGTATCTCGTCCCAGCCCGCCTCGGGGAGCGTCGTCGGGAGGGTGAGCTCCCCGTCGCCCGACGTAATGTCGATGGTATGATTGTCGACGTTCGCCGGCGTAATTACCGTCGACATCTCGCTCGCCTGAAGATCGCCGGTCACCAACGGGAGATAGATGCGATCGGAACCCGAGAAGAGGACGCCTGACGAATCGAGGCGGGAGTCGCCCGGTCCCGAGTAATCCCGTATCAACATGCCGTGCTCGATGGAGTACGCCGTTTCTTCGTTCAGGCGGTTGTAGTTCGGCCGGTAGTTGATGAACGAAGTGTTGAGCGTCTCGGACCCATCCTCGCCCGAGATCTCGATGGTGCGTGTTTCGGATGTTTGTATCGTTCCGACCGGCGTTCCTGGATTGATCGCGAGAGCACGGTCGGGATACTGGACGCCGAGCTGGACCGGCACCCCTTGTGGAACGGTATCTGGACCGGTAGAGCCGACCGCAGCACTCAACTGCTCCATATCGCCCGCGACCTCCTGGCTGTGCTTGAACTCGACCTCAGCGTTCTGTGCCGGCACCACGTCGGCCTGGTAGAGCGTGAACACCAGCATGATCAGCGCGAAGATCAACACGAACCCCACGACCGGTGAGACGCCGCGCTCGTCCTCGTGCAGCCGTTCCAACCGCTGTGTGATTTTTTCGAACATTGGCTTAGATCACCGCAAACACCAGCAGCGAGACCGTCGGGAGGACCACCGCGAACTTCGTCCCGGTCAGCAAGTCGCCGCTCCGGATGTAGCCCGCGATGAACCCCGACATGATCCCCTGGATCGTCACCGCGTGGAAAAAGAGCATGCCCATCAGGTCCACGTCGACGTTGCTCCCGAAGCTCGCCGGGCCACCCGCACCTCCGCTCGCCGACCCGCTGCTCGCGCTCGCCTCCTGGCCCGTGCTCGCCATCGCGCCGAGGAAGTTGACCTCCAGCATCGCCATCACCCCGAGCAGCGTGAAAAAGGTCATCACGATGATCGCGACCTGCATCCGGGCGCGCGACCGGCGCTCGCGTTCGAGGTCGTCCTGGTTCTCGCTCGCGCGCGCCGCCGTGGTGAGCACCTCCGTGATCTGGCTGGAGGCCTCCTGGGCGTGACTGATCACGTTGACCGTCCGGGCGAGCCGCGGGATGTGATACTTGTTGTTGAACTCGACCAGCGCCGTGGTCAGGTTCGTCCCGTAGTTCACCTTCGCGTGCATCGTCCGGAACTCGTCGGCGAGCCGACCCGAGGAGGTGTCCGAGACCAATCGAAGGGACTCCAGCAGCGTGAGTCCGGTGCTGTTCGCGCTCGACAGTTTCCGCAGGCTCTCGGAGAGCTTGCCGGTGATCCGCCGGCGCGACCGGACGTTCCACTCGTAGAACACCGCGAGCGGCAGGAGGTTCAGATACAGCGGCACGTACATCCACACGACGGTGGCACTGATCGGTCTCGCGATGAACCCCTCGACCGAGGTCGGCGCGGCACCCGAGGCGAACGCGAACCCGAGCAGCACGATCGTCGCCGGGATCGTGAGCGCGAGCACCGCGAGCGGGTGATCCCGGAAGAACAGGTGGGGTCGTTCGAGCAGCTTCGCCGTCTGATAGGTCCCCTCACGATCCCGGATCCGATCGAACACGGCGTGCGTACCGGCGTAACGCTCGACGACACCGAGATCCGTGATCCGCCCGAGTCCCGATTTCCCGGCCCACTCGCCCTCGACGCCGTCCGGGCGGAGGTAGCCGTCGCCGACCTCGTCCTGCTGGACCGTCGAGACCAGGATCATGAACCCGATCGCGATCAGCGGGATCAGCGCGTAGACGGTGACGTACAGCAGCGTGGTCTGGGAGCCACCGATCATGCTCATCACCACGAGGATGATGATGAGCAGGAGCGGAAACACCGAGAGCGTGATGTACATTTCGCCAAAGAGCTCGAGCGTTTCGAGCACGAGGGACTGCTCCTGTTTGGTGGTCCGGAGATGCTTGTCCTTCTTGTCCTTCAGGAAGTCGGTCATGTCGCCGCCGGAGTCGATGATCGAGAGCATGTCCGTGAGGAACTGCCCCAGCTCCTCGCTCGGCGTCCGCGCGGTCTGCTTTCTGATCGCCGTCCGATAGTCGGTGTCGAAGTACTCGGTTTCGAGATAGATGCTCTCGAACTCCTTTGCGACCTCGCCGTAGGTGTCGTCGGCCTCGGCCATCGCCTCGAAGATCTCGAGCTGGTTCAGCCCGCCGATCGAGAGCGCGTACATAAAGGAGACCGAGTCCGCGAGCAGCATGTTGATCTCGCGTTTCCGAGAGCTCGCCCGGAAGTACGGGATCGCGATCAGCGCGCCGAACCCGAACGCGAAGCCGACGAGTCCGAAGACGAGACCCGAGACCGCGACGAGCAGCGGGATCTTGATCGCCTCGAACACGTCGAGCGCCGTGCCGTAGAAGATCCGGAGATCGGTCAGCTTCGGCGTCTCGGTGACGAACAGCTCCACGACGGCGTAGCCGGCGAGGGTGGCGACGAACCACAGCAGCGCGCCGGTGATGACACCGATCGCGAGCGCGCGCGAGAGGTACATCTCGACGGTGTCGCCCATCCGCGCCTCCGCGATCTTCCGCTCCATGTCGTCGACGAAGTCGCCGTCCTCGTTGAACAGCCGGCGGTAGAGCGGGTAGAACCGATCGCCGAGCGTGCTCGATCCACCCTCGTACCCCGCGTTCGCGGCCTCGTGGCTCACTCCCCGCCCTCCGCGCCGTCGTCGGTTCCGGCGGGTTCGCCGCTCTCGACGCCAGCGCCCGGCTCACGGTCGCCGTCCCGAGTCTCCGACCCTCCGTCGGCGAGCGCGGCGGTGAGCTGCGGCGTCGCCTGCTGTCGGTACTCGTCGAACAGCCGGTCGTCGGCCTCATCCAGGATCGCGCCCGTCAGGCTCCGGAGCTCCTCGTTGGGGTCGGGCCGTGGCACCATCGCCTCCGCAGCCGGATCGGTGTCGATCAGCACGCTCTCCATCCCGCGGAGGTCGTCGAGGCTCTCCTCCAACCGATCGTTCGCGATCAGCCCGAGGATCGTGTCGGGATCGTTGATGAACGCCTGGAGCGTCGCTGCGGCCTCGGTGTAGGTGTTGAGTCCGTTGTCGATCAGGTAGGCGAGGACGACCTTCCGCTGGAACAGTTCAGAGGAGAGGCGCTCCTGATCCCAGCCGCGATCGAACTTGATCTCCTCCAAGGTGGTCGAGCTCCCCATCCGGAGGAACTCGTCGGTCTCGGCCTGCCACTGGAACACGTCCTGGACGTTGATCTCGTCGTTCTCGGCGTCGTAGTAGTTGATCTCGGTCAGTCCCTTGTTCCGGCGGACCTTCTGCCCCCGCACGCGAGTCGCGGTCTGGATGCTCACGAGGTCGAGGGCGGTGAACAGCGTCTTCGAGACGTTGATCGGGTCGGTGGTGAAGCGCTTGATGACCTCGCCGACGTTGTCGGCGTGGAAGGTGGTGAGCGTGGTGTGGCCCGTCGACATGACCTGAAAGAGCGTCCGGCCCTCCTCGCCCCGGACCTCGCCCATCAGGATGTAGTCCGGGCGCTGGCGCAGGCCCGCCTCCAGCAGCTTGAACTCGTCGACGTCGCCCGCGTCGTCCGCGCTGAACGACGGCCGCGTGACCGAGGCGACCCAGTTGCGCTGGGGGATCTCGAGCTCTCTCGTGTCCTCGATCGAGACGATCTTCGCCTTGCTCGGGATGAAGAGTGACACCGCGTTCAGGCTGGTGGTCTTCCCTGACGCCGTGCCGCCCGCAAAGAGCATCGACTTGTTGTTCTCGATGCAGAGCCAGACGTACGCCATCTCCTCCAGACTGAAGGTGCCCCAGTTGATGAGGTCGATCGGCGTAAACGGGACGTCCTTGAACTGTCGGATGGTGTAGTTCGTGCCGTGATCGGAGACCTCGTAGCCGAGCGTGAGCTGGGCGCGCGACCCGTCCGGCAGGGTAGCGTCGACCTGGGGCTGGCGCTTCGAGATCCCCTTGCCCGAGCGCTGGGCGAGCTTGACGACGAAATCGTCCAGCTCGTCCTCGCCGTGGTAGACGTTGGTGATCAGCTGTTCGCGGTCGGAGTGATAGGCGAAGACGGGGCTGTTGTACCCGTCACACGAGATGTCCTCGACGTTGACGTCGTGTTTGATCCCGTCGATCCGGCCGTAGCCGATGAAGTCGCGTTTGAGCCGGTAGAGCAGCTTCTCGACCTGGTACTCCGTGAGCTCCGTCGCGTCCTCTTCGAGCACTACGGCCTCGGGGCGTGCCGCGATCCCGTCGAAATCGCCGACCCGCTCTTCGTCGTCGGTGTCGTCCGCCCCCATCCCGAGCGCGCGCTTCAGCCTGGCGATCACTCCCGACTCGCCAGCGCCGGCGATCGAGCCGTCGTACAGGCCGTAGCGATCGAGCAGCCTGGCGGTCTCGGTCTCGATGACTCCCCCGCGGTCGGCGTCGCTCCCCTCGACGGCGACCTCGTCGCTCGAATACTTGATCGCGGTCTTCAGCTTCCGGGTCAGGAACTCCTCGAGGTCGGCCTCGATTTCCGTGACGTGGGGCTCGACGAGGTAGTACTTCTCCTCGTTCTCCTTCGTGGAGTGGAAGATCACCACGAACGCGTAGGGCTTGTTGACCCAGTAGCGCGTCACTTCCCGAAAGTGCGCGCGCTTTTCGACCGGGACCGCCTTCGCGAGATCGTAGCGGTTGGCGACCGTGGTCCGCCCGTCCGCGGTCGCGAAAAAGGTGTCCTCGTCGACCGCCGGATCGGTGTCCACGGTTCGGGTGTCGACGACCCGAGCGAGCGTGCTCGCGATCTCCACCGCGGCCTCGATCCGCTCGGTCGCCCCCGCCCCACCGCCCCAGCTCTCGACCGGTTTCCCTCGGGCCGCCCCGCCCTCGGTTTCGTCCCCGGAGTCGGTTAACTCACCGCTTCCCATTACTAATGCTTGATCGCTACAGCACAAAAACGTTGTCCCGAGGTGTTCGCACCAGTCAGACCGTCGCGTTCGACCGTCGGCCCGATCTTCGGTCCGTTCACCACTCGCTACGGCCGGAGGCGTGGCCTACTCCAGAAACGCCTCGATCCGGGCCATCGCCTCGCGGAGGTCGTCGAGACCGGTGGCGTACGACACCCGGAGGTGGCCCTCGCCGCCCGCACCGAAGACGTCGCCTGGCACGACCGCCACGCCCGTCTCGTCGAGCAGCGCCTCCGCGAACGCCTCGGCGTCCGGCCACGGGCTCTCGGGGAAGACGTAAAAGGCCCCTTCGGCCTCGAAACACTCGATCCCCAGCTCGGCGAAGCGCGAGAGCACGAACCGGCGGCGGCGGTCGTACTGGGTGCGCATCTCCGTCACCGCGCTGTCCCCGTGTTCGAGCGCGTCAAGCGCGGCGTACTGGGCGGTCGTCGGGGCCGAAAGCAAGGAGTACTGGTGGATCCGGTTCATCGCCCGGATCGTCTCGGGCGGGGCGAGCGCGTAACCGAGCCGGAGGCCGGTCATCGCGTAGGCCTTCGAGAACCCGTTGAACACGACCGTGCGCTCGCGCATGCCCGGCAACGTCGCGATCGAGGTGTGATCGGTCCCATAGGTGAGCTCGGCGTAGATCTCGTCCGAGAGAACGGTGAGGTCGTGCTCGCGGGCGAAGTCGGCGATCGGCGCGAGCTCCTCGCGGGTCATGATCGCGCCGGTCGGGTTGTTCGGGTAACAGAGCACCAGCGCGTCGGCCGCCCCCGCATCGTGTGCGTCGAGAACCTCGGGGGTGAGTTTGAAGTCGTCGGCCTCACGGGTCGGCACGCGAAGCGGCTCGCCGCCGGCGAAGATCACGCCCGGCACGTACGAGATGTACGACGGCTGGGCGACCGCGACGCGATCGCCGGGATCGACCAGCGCGCGAAAGGCGACGTCGATCGCCTCCGACGCGCCCGCGGTCACGACGATCTCCTCGTCGGGGTCGTAATCGAGGGCGTACCGTTCCTCGACGTTCGCGGCGATCGCGTCCCTGAGATCGCTCATCCCGCGGTTCGCGGTGTAGGAGGTCTTCCCGCGCTCCAGGGAGTCGATGGCGGCCTCGCGCGCGCTCCACGGCGCGGTGAAGTCGGGCTCGCCCACCCCGAGCGAGATCACGTCCTCGATCTCCTCGGCGAGTTCGAAAAAGCGCCGGATCCCCGAGGGGGGAACGCGCTGGGTGCGCTCCGACGGTTTCACGTGAGCCACCTCCGGTGGCGAGGGTGAGCTCGAAACGGCTCTGCCGTTTCGGCGATCATGGGGAGACCGACAGCCGGTCGTCGTCGTCGTGGCCGTCGCGGAACTCGACCCCGTTCTCCTTGTAGGTCGCCATCAGGTAGTGGGTCACGGTCTGGGTGATCTCGGGCACCGGCGCGACCTTCTCGGAGACGAACCGCGAGACCTCGCCCATCGAGTCGGCGCGCACCCCCATCGAGAAGTCGTAGTCGCCGCTGACCAGCCGGAGCGACTCGACCTCCGGAAATCTCGCGAGTCGGTCGGCGATGTCGTCGTAGCCCGTCTCGCGATCGAGCGTGACGTTGCACTCGACGAGCGCGCGCACCGGCTCGTCGTCGGTCCGTCGCCAGTCGACGACCGCTCCGTACCCCCGGATCACGCCCTCGGCCTCGAGCTCCTCGATCGCCGTTTCGACCTCGCTCTCGTCGGCGTCGGTCAGTCGCGCGAGGTCGGCGGTCGAGTGGCGGGCGTTCTCACAGAGCAGCGAGAGCACCTCGTCACGAACGCTCATACTACCGAGGCGACCACCCCAACGCAAAAGCGTTCCGCCACGGGTGGCCCACGACCGCCGCGCGCTACGCGTCGGGATCGTCTTCGAGGAACGTCCGCGCGAGCTCGCGCTGGGCCTTCCGGAGGTGGTTGTGGAGGGTCGGCGAGGTGATCCCCATCGAGCTCGCGACCTGCTCGGCGGTCGACCCGCGGGGCCAGTCGTAGTAGCCCGCGAAGTACGCCGCCCGCAGCGCGGAGCGCTGCTTCTGGGTGAGGCGCTCGTCGAGCGCCTGGCGAAAGGTGCCCTCGGTTCGGAGCGGGAGCTCGACGGTCCGTTTCGACAGCAGCACCGAATCCGGATACGCCCGCTCGAACGCGTCGATCACGGTGCGGACGTCGGTGTCGGCCGCGATCTCCGCCACCACCTGCGCCTCGCCGTTCTCGGCCGTGAACTCCCGGACCGTGCTGCCGACCTCGATCAGCGCGCTCACGGGCGAGTCGGTGATGGCGAGTTCGAAGACGCCACCCGCCTCGCGCTCGGTGACGAGTCGCGCCTCGGCGACGAGCGCCGACTCGTCGGCGACTTCGAGCACGCGCTCCGGCGCTGCGCCCTCGACGACGACGTACTGGAGGACCGTCCCCTCGGCACCGGGAACGACGCCGTCGAGGCGATAGCGACAGTCGAGGCGTTCGGTGAGGAGGGTGGCGAACGCCGGGCCGTCGGTCACGCGGATCTCGAGCGCGACCGCGGTGTCCGAGAGCAGGAGCTGGGCGTTCTGGGTGGCGTTGATCGCGAACCCGGCGATCTCGCCGAGCACCGCGAACCCGGACTGCTCGCGCTCACTGAAGGCGTTCCGGCGGTCGGCGTACACCGCGAGCACGCCGTACACCAGGCTCTCGTGGGTCAGCGGGATGGCCGCGACCGATCGATGCTCGTGATCGGTCGCGGCGTGACACCCCTCGGCGAGCGGTTCGTGGGTGGCGTCGAGCACCTCGACACGCCCCGTTTCGAGGGCGCGTTCGGCCGGTGCCGTGGCGGCTCCGCCGTCGGCCGCGACACCCAACTCGTCGAGGTCCGTGTCGCCGACACCGGCCCCGGTCCGCACCGCGAGATCGCCGCCCGCGCCGCGCTCGGCGATCCACGCGAACCCGTAGAGCGTCGAGGCGGCGAGGCGCTCACAGATCGTGCGTTCGATCTCCGCGCGCGTCGCCGCGGCGGCGAGGTCGCCGATGATCCCCTCGATGACCGCGTTGATCCGATCGAGCGTCGCGAGCTCGTCGCGCTGGGCGGCGAGGCGGCGCTCGCGCTCGGCCAGCGCCTGCTCCGCCCGGCGCTGGGCCACCGCGTTCTCGATCCGGTTCGCGAGCACTGCGTACTGGTCGGTGCCGGTGTCCTTCCGGAGGTAGTCGGTGACGCCCGCCGAGATCGCTTCGCTCGCCACCGCCTCCGACCCTTTCCCCGTCGAGAGGACGAACGGAACGTTCGAGTGCTCCTCGCGGACCGCTTCGAGGAACTCCAGCCCATCGATCCTCGGCATCCGGTAGTCGCTCACGATGCAGTCGGGCGGTCCTTCGCGGTCGAGTCTGTCGAGGGCGTCGGCGGCGCTGGTTTCGGTATCGACGACGAACGCCTCCCGGAGGTCCTCGAGGTATCGGGCGGCGAACTCGACGAGGCGCTCCTCGTCGTCCACGAACAGTACGCGGATCGGGTCGGTCACCCCCTCCTCGGCGTCCGATGACATCCAGTCAAATATATTTCGCTCGACGTATTAATATATCGCCTGTCAGCTCGCACCCAGTTCACCGGCGTCGGCCGCCGGCCGGCCGCCGAAACTCCGCCCCTCCGCTCGTCGATGTTTTCGACATCGCCGGGTCGGCGTCGTGGTTGGTCGAGTTCGCGGAGCGCACCCCGCCGACGGGCGTGTGAAAGCCGATGAGACCGCCGGCGTCGGTCGAGTCACGAGTCGCTCTCCTCGGGCGTCCCCGTCCGGATCTCGAAGCGCGCGCCGCCCGCGTCGCTCTCCGTGGCGGTCACCGTCCAGTCGTGGGCCTCGGCGATCGAGCGCACGATCGAGAGCCCCAGCCCGGTGCCGTCGTCGGTCGTGGAGTAGCCGCCCTCGAACACGCTCTCGCGCTCGTCTTCGGGGATGCCCGGTCCGTCGTCCGCGACGAAGAACCCGTCGACGCGGTCGGTCGACGAGACCCGCGTCGACGGGTGCTCCGTCTCGATCGGACCGACCCGCACCGCCACGTCATCGGAGCGGTCGGCGGCGTCGCCGGCCTCGGGCCGACTGCTCGTCGGACCGTGTTCGACGGCGTCCCCCTGGGCTTGCGAAGGGGGGTACGTGGAGCCATGCTCCACGCAATTCCGGAACAGGTTCTCGAACAGCCGGGCGAGCCGGTCGGGGTCGGCGTCGATCTCGCCGAGATCGCCGAGCGTGAGGCTCGCGGCCTCGGTGCCCACGGTGTGCCACGCCGCCTCGGCGATCGGCCCGAGCGAGACGGGCTCGGTTGCGCCGATCACCCGGCCCTGGCGCGCGAGCGTGAGCACGTCCTCGATCAGGTCGTTCATCCGCGTGAGGGCGGCGTCGATCCCGTCGTGGTGCTCGGAGGAGTGCTCCTCGCGGGCGAGTTCGAGCCGGCCGCGCGCGACGCTCAGCGGGTTCCGGAGGTCGTGGCTGATGACGCTCGCGAACTCCTCCAGCAGCTCGTTCTGGCGTTCGAGCTCGCGCTGGCGGCGCTGCTGGTCGGTGATGTCGGTGTAGATCGAGTACCCCTCGGCGTTGCGCTCGTCGAGCTTTATCGGCACCACGTGCAACAGGAAATCACGCACCCCGTCGGCCGTTTGACGGCGTGCAGTCGTCCGGAGGCGCTCGCCGGCCAGCAGTCGCCCGTTGAGGTCGTCGGCCTCGGCGTCGTGCTCGGCCGGGACGATGAACTCGTCGATGTTCTCGCCGGCCACCGTGTCGGCCGCGTACCCGAAGACCTCCTCGAACGCCGTGTTGACGTCCCGAACGATCGGTTCGCCGTCGATCAGGTCGTAGCGGATCGCGGCGTCGGGAACGTTCTCGAACAGCGCCGCGAGCCGGTCGTGCTCGGCGACGAGCTGTCGCTCGCGGTCCGCGCGCGAGAGCGCCGCCTCGGTGTTGGTGGCGAGGAGCTTCGCGAGCGAGACGTCGTCGTCGTCGAACGCCGCCTCCTCGGTCGAACCGATGTTCAACACGCCGTACTCGCCGAGCGGGACGACGATCTCGCTCCGGATCGGCGTCTCGGGATCGTAGACGTCCGTCTCGCGGTCGACGTGGTCGTATCGACGGGTCTCGCCGTCCTCGAACGCCTGCCACGACAGACTCCCGCCACCGGTGTACGTCGGGGCCGATCCGAACAGCTCCTCGCCGTGCTTGGAGATCGCTGCCGGGCGGAGCACTCCCTCGGCTTGCTCGTGGAGCCAGACGCCGCACATCGGCATGTCGAGCACGCGCTCGACCGTCGCGACGGCGATCTCGGCGATCCCGTCGCGGTCGGCCGCGTCGATCATCTCCCGGGTCGCGTCGTGGAGCGTTCCGATCGCCGCCTCGTGGCGCTTCCGGTCGGTGATGTCCCTGATCGTGGCGGTGAAGCGGTGCTCGCCATCGGCGACGTGCTCGCCGAAGGAGACGCCGAGTTCGATCTCGTGGCCGTCCCGGTGTCGGCCGGGCAGCTCGATCCACTCCCAGTCGAGATGCTTGGATCGCTCCCGGAGATACCGGCTGAGCCCCTCGAAGTGGCGATCGTGGAGTCGCTCGGGCATGACCGTCGTGAGCGACTCGCCCTCGAGTTCGGCGGCGTCGTACCCGAACACGTCCTCGACGGCGTCGTTCGCGTACCGCACCGTGCTGTCGGCGTCGATGGTGACGACCGCGAGCGTGGTGTTCTCCGCCAACGCCCGGAAGCGCGACCGTGCCGTCTCGATCTCGCGCTCGCGCTGCTTGCGCTCGGTGACGTCCTCACAGATCATGACGGACCCCTCGAACGCCGTGTCGTAGGGAAGCAACGAGACCCGGATCCGGAGCGTGCGCCGCTCCCCGTCGGGCGGAGTGACGGGGAGTTCGTACGTCCCGGTCGTGTGCTCCGCGTCCGCCGAGAGCAGGTCCCGGACCGTCGCAGTGTACTTCTCGATGCTCTCCGGCGGAACGATCCCGTCCTCGACGAGCGTCCGGAACGGCTTTCCGCGGAGCTCCGTCATGGGGTAGCCCGCCATCGACCCCGCCCGATCGTTCCCCCCGACGACCGTCCCCTCGGCGTCGACCACGAACATCCCGACGGGTGCGGTCTCGACCATCGTCTCGTAGCGCTCCAGCTCCCGCTCGCGCTCCTTGCGCTCGGTGACGTCGCGGATCACGCCGACGGTGCCCCGGAACTCGTCGTCGGGCCTCGGCAGCAGCGTGATCTGGAACTCACACGGGAAGGTGTCGCCGTCGGCGGTGTGGACGGTGGCCCCGAACGAATCGCTGACGTCACCGGACGAGTCACGTGAGAGCAGATCGCGGATCAGCGTCCGGCCGTGCTCGACGTCGCGCTCGTCGAGGAACGTCGAGACGTGCTCGCCGAGCAGCTCCTCGCGCGCGTAGCCGGTCTTCGCGACGATCGTGTCGTTGACGGTGGTGAACCGACCGTCGGTGTCGAGCGCGTAGATGCCGTCGCCGGCGGCGTCGAGCATCCGCTCGTGGCGTCGCAGCTCCGCCTCGCGGCCGACCCGATCGAACGCGACCGCCGCGTTCGCCGCGAGCACCTCGGCGAGCCTGACGTCGACGTCGTCGAACTCGCCGTCGAGCGAGCCGATGCTCAGCGTGCCGTGGTCGCCGATCGGGACGTACATCGCACTCCGGAGCGGGAGGTCGTTCGCGCCGTGCTCGGCGACGCTGCCGGCGGTCAGCACGGGTTCGCTCGATTCGAGCGCGCGCCACGGCAGTGCCTCGCCGCGGTCGAGGGTGGGCCGTTCGCCGAGCACCCGCTTCGTCGCGTCGGGCACCGCCACGGGTTCGAGCGCGTCGGTCTCCGGATCGCGCAGCCGCACCGCCGTGATCGAGAAGTCGAGCACCTCCGCCGCGGCCTCGATGGTGGCCGCCGCGACGCCCGCCTCGTCGTCCCGGCGAACGAGCTCGCGCGTCGACTCGTGGAGCGCCGCGACCGCCGCCTCGCGGCGTCTGCGCTCGGCGATGTCGCGACCGGAACCGATCACCCCGTACACCGATTCGCCGTCGGTGAGCGGCGCGCCGCTGAACTCGTGGGGGATCGCCTCGCCCTCGGCAGTGACGAACGCCGACTCGACAGTGACGGCCTCGCCGCGCTCGACGACCGTCTCGATCTGCTCTTCGATCAGGTCGCGGTCGGCCTCGGGAACGAACTCCAGGGCGTTCATCCCCGCGATCGTCTCGTCGTCGTACCCGACCGTCGCGGCGAACGCGTCGTTCCACCGGAGCATCCGACCGCCGGCGTCGAACGCGTAGATCGCGTCGGGGATCGCGTCGAACACGCCCTCCGCGACCGCGCGCTCCTCGCGGAGTTCGCGCTCCCGGCGTTCGAGTTCGGCACGGGTCTCGGCCGCGTGGATCGCCTGGCCGATCGTGCCCGCGAGCTCCGCGAGCGCGGTCCGCTCCTCCTCGCCGAACGCGTACCGCCGGCTCGAATAGACGGCGAGAACGCCGTACTCGACCTCGTCGTACGAGAGCGGCAGCGCGATCACCGACTCGTGGCCGTGGCGGTCGGCGGTTTCGGCCCACGGCTCGAATGTCTCGTCCTCGGCGAGGTTCCGCGTGGTTTGAACGTCCCCGGAACGGAGCGCCAGCCCGGCGGGACCGCGACCACGAGGCGTGTCGTCGGCCCGGACGGCGATCTCGTCGAGATACGCCGTCCCGGACCCCGCGCGTTCGTGGATCTCGACCCGACTCTCGTCGTTCGGCTCGCCGATCCACGCGAGCGTGTACGGTGTCGACTGAGCCAGACGCGCACAGACCTGCTCCTCGATCGCCTCGCGGGTCGACTCGCGGACGAGTTCGCGCTGGACGTCGCTGATCACGCCGTTGATGCGGGCGAGTTCGTCCGCCCGGCGCTCCGCGCGGTGGGCCTCGACCGCGTTCTCGATCCGGTTGGCGAGCAGCTCGTACCGTTCCGGACCGGTCCCCTTCTGGAGGTAGTCGGTGACGCCCGCCGAGACCGCCTCGCTCGCGATCTCCTCGCTTCCCTTCCCGGTGAACAGCACGAACGGCCGGTCGGCGTCGATCTCGCGCACCGCGGCGAGGAGTTCGAGCCCGTCCAGACCCGGCATCGTGTAGTCGCTCACGATGCAGTCGAACGCCGCCGGGTCGCGCTCGAACGTCGAGAGCGCGACCTCGCCGCGCTCGACGACCGTCACCTCGAATCCGTCGCGCAGCCGTTCGAGATGCGTCGCCGCGAGTTCCGCGATCGCCGGCTCGTCGTCGACCAACAACACCGCGATCCCTTCGTCCATGCTCGTTACTGCCGGGTGCGCCGCCGGTGACAAAAACCTATCTGCGCCGTTCGACGACACGAAACGATGCGATACCCCCGGTCGGTGTCGAGCCATCTTTGGGCCTCGGGCACGTGGGACGGCCGTGACCCTCGAACAGTCCGAACGCGAACTCGAACGTGGCGACGCGGCCCCCGACTTCGAACTCCCCGACACCGATGGTGACACCCGTTCGCTCGCCGACTTCGCCGACCACAAGGCGCTGCTCGTCGTCTTCACCTGCAACCACTGTCCCTACGCCCAGGCGAAGTTCGACACCCTCGATCGGCTCGCCGACGACTACGACGACGTCGCGGTCGTCGGGATCAACCCCAACGACGCCGACGAGTACCCCGACGACTCCTTCGAGACGATGCAGGAACTCGTCGAGAAGGGCACCATCGATTATGACGCCTACCTCCGCGACGAATCCCAGGACGTCGCGCGGGCCTACGGCGCGGTCTGCACCCCTGACCCGTTCCTATTCAAAAGTACCGACGACGGGTTCGAACTCGCCTACCACGGCCGGCTCGACGACGCCCACGGCCCCGACGAACAGCCCTCCGGCGAGCCGGGCTTCGAGATGGCGGGCGCGATCGAGTCGGTGCTCGCGGGCGTCCCGGTCGACCACGAGTTCCGGCCGTCGCGGGGCTGTTCGATCAAGTGGCACTAGAGACACCCACTTTTTTACAAGGGGTCCTCCCTCGCTCCCTGCGGTCGCTCGGTCGAACCCCTTCCAAAAACCTGGACCAAAAACACCCGCTCGTTCGCCTTCGGCTCACTCGCGGTGAACCGCGCTCGCTTCGCTCGCACGGACGCTACACTTCCCGCGGCCGCAACCGCCCCCGCACCGGCCGCCGAAGCCCTCGGCGCGCTTCGCGCACCTCGCCCTTCATCCGCCAGGACCGCACCGACGGCCGCCACTGCACCGCCGACCGCCGCCGCACCGCAACCGCGCCGCAGCCGCAAACTCACCCCTCGCCAACGAGGTCGTCGTAGCGCGCGCCGGTCTGCTTCAGCGTCTCCGTGGAGTACAGCCGCTCGTGGCCGTACGGCAGATACTCGGCGGCGAGTTCGTCGACCTTCGCATCGACCGCGCTGGCCTCGCGGCCGTGGATCATCGTGAAGAGGTTGTACGGCCAGTCCTGATCGGGCCGGCGCGGCCGGTGATAGCACAGGGTGACGTACGGCAGCGCGCCCGCCGCCGTCCCGCGCTCGTCGAGCGCGTCGTCGGGCACGTCCCAGACCACCATGCAGTTCGCGTCGAACCCGGTGACGACGTGGTTCACGATGCAGCCGATCCGCTTGATACAGCCCACCTCGCGCAGTCGGCGGATGGCGTCGAGCACGTCCTCGATCGGGGCGTCGATCTCGCTGGCGATGTCACGGTACGGCGTCGCGGTCAGCGGAAGGCCATCCTGAATCGCGAGCAGTAGGTGTGCGTCGAGCGCAGTGAGATCGCCCGCCGCGTCCTCACCGATCCGAGTGGGAGAGACGTCGGTCTCGTCGATCCCCTCCCGGGCGAACCGATCCGTGTTGACCACCGGGAATTCGAGATCGATGTAGAAATCGGTCAGCATCGGGAGCCGGAGCACCGAAGACCCAGTCCGCGACTCGATCTCGTCGAGGATCGTGTCGCGGGTCTCGCGCGAGCCCGCAGTGACCACGAACCACATGTTCCAGTCGTGATCCCGCCGGTAGTTGTGGTTGACCTGGCGATAGCCGTTGACGATCGCGGCGATCTCCGCGAAGCGCTCTTCGGGGGCCCGGACTGCAGCGAGCGCCGACGACCCGATGACGGGTGGGTTGAGGACCGCACCGAACCGCCGGAAGACGCCTGCCTCTCGCAGCCGCTCGACCCGAGCGAGCGCCTCGGCCTCGCCGATGCCGAGCTCGTCGCCGACGACCTCGAAGGGACGTTCGCGAACCGGGAACCCGCTCTGATAGCCGTCGATGAGCGCGGCGTCGACATCATCGAGATCGGCGCGCCAGTCCTCCGCCAGCGAACTCATTGAGAAGGGGAGGAGTCGTCGACACAACCGTCTATCGGTTCGGCGGAACTATCCCACTCACCCACCCAGTCAGGCCATGACCAACGGCGAGGACATGACGAACCGAGTCGTGCTCGTGACCGGCGCAACCGGCGGCATCGGGCGCGTCGCGGCCAGACGGCTCGGCGGCCGCGGCGCGACCGTCGTCGTGACCGGGCGCTCGCGTGAGCGCGGCCGGGCAGCCGTCGACGAGATCGAGCACGCGGGCGGCGAGGGCGCGTTCGTCCGTGCGGACCTCGCCACGATGGACGCCGTCCGCGGGCTCGCCGACGCGTTCCACGAGCGCTACGACCGCCTCGACGTCCTGCTCCACAACGCCGCCTGCTCGCACGACGAGCGCCGGATCACCGACGACGGGTGCGAGAAAACGCTCGCGGTCAACCATCTCGCTCCGTATCTCCTCGCCCACGAACTGCTCGACGCGCTCCGCACGTCCGCACCAGCCCGTGTCGTCAGCACCTCCTCGACGGTACATCGTCGTGGCGCGATCGATCTCGACGATCTCCAGCTCGAAACGGACTACGACGCGCTCGACGCCTACGCGCGCTCGAAGCTCGCGAACCTGCTGTTCATCCTCGAACTCGCCGCGCGCCTCGACGGGACGGACGTGACCGCGAACGCCGTTCATCCCGGGTTCGTTCCCGGCAGCGGGCTCTACCGCGACGCCTCGCTGCCCGTCCGCGCCGCCACGGCCGTCGCCGCACGGCTCCCGTTCGTTGGGGTCACGACGGAAGACGCCGCCGACGGCCTCGTTCGGCTCGCCGCCGCGTCCGAGGTGTCTGAAACCAACGGCGCGTACTTCGAAGGACGCGAGCGCGTCGATCCCGATCCCCGCACCCACGACAAGCAACTCCGCGAACGTCTCTGGGAGGTGAGTGCCGATCTCGTCGGTGTCGATCCAGCGTGGCCGTGATCGGGGACAGTCGTTCCGTGCTGCCGATCCAGCACACCGTCATAGGGACTGTTGTGAGTCATTCCGGTAGTTCGCCGTCACGGGGTCGGCGAATACCGGTACACAGTCACAACAGTCCTTATCAATCGTCGTCGGTGGCGGGACCCTCCTCACCCAGACCGGTCGCGTCGCCCACCGAGAACCGTTCCATGTCCCGTGCCGCGGTCCGACGGATCTCCTCGATCGAGAAGGACGTGCCGTCGCTCAGGTAACTGACTCCGACGATGGTGACGAGCGCGCTCGCCGTGGCCGGAACCGCGGATTCGAGCGGGCCCTGCCCGAACAGCGCCGGCTCCCCGAGCGCGAAGTGCCAGATAGCAAAGACGACCCCGCCGACGACGAACCCGGGGAGCCCCGCCTCGCGCTTGGTGCCGTCCCAGAACAGCGCGACGACGCCGGCGAACAGCACTGACATGATCCCGAGGCCGATGCTCTCGACGGCGATGATCCTGATCCCGCTGAGCGCGATCGCCGCCGCCCCGATGCCGAAGACGAGGATCGCCGCACGCGTCATCCGCACCAGGTGTGCCGCCGAGACGTTCCCGGTGCCGCCCCGGTACGGCAGGTACAGATCGTTCACGAAGGTGGTCGCTCCCGCGAGGAGGAACGAGTCCGCCCCGCTCATCACCCCGCCGATGGCGGCCGCGAGGAGCAGCCCGGCGAGAACGGGCGGGAGCGTGTTTTCGAGCGTCCACGCGAACGCCAGCGACGAGTCGATGGCCGCACCCTGGGCGTTGGCGATGAGTCCCGCCGTGGCGGTGAGGACGCCGTAGCCGGTGATGACGAGGCCCGAGAGGAAGATCCCGAACCGCGCGACGCGGGCGTTCTTCGCGGCCCAGGTCCGCTGGAGGAGGTGCTGTTGTGCGCCGGCGACGGTGAGATAGAGCAGATACCAGCTCCCGATCTGGACGAGGCCGACGCCGAACCAGTTCGTGCCCGCCGCCGGGAGCTGACTCGTGACCGCCCCCACGCCACCCACGTTCAAGAGAGCGACCGGGATGGCGATGGCCATGCCGACGATGATGATGATGCCGTGGAGGGTGTCCGCCCACGCGACCGAACTCATCCCGCCCCAGACGGTGACGCCGACGAACACGAGAGTGCTCAGCCAAAAGCCGACCTCCAGGGACACGTCGGTCACCGTGGTGATGATCGACGCCATCCCGATGGTCTGGGCCGCGGTCAGCGAGATCTGGCCGATCAGCGTGAAGAGCGCCGCGAAGTACCTGGTTCGGTCGCCGAACGCGCGCCCGAGGAGGTCGGGGACGCTGACGACGTCGAACGAGTAGAGCGCGCCGATGAACAGCGAGATCGTCATCCACGCGAGCCCCTGGGTCATCGCGTACCACTGCGCGCTGATTCCGTCGATGAACGCCTTCTGGGCGATCCCCATCGTGAGCCCGCCGCCGACGAACGTCGCGAAGTACGTCATCGTGAACGGGAGCAAATCGAGGTTCTTCCCCGCGAGGGTGAACTCGACGTATCCCGACCCGGCCCCTCTGCCGAACCACCACGCGATGAGAACGGTCCCCACGAAGTACGCCCCCATCGTGAGGACGATCGGGTCAGCGAGCCGTACCATCGTGTCTGCTCCCGGGATTCGACCACACTATCCGATCCTGGTGCCACGAATCGGTGTTCTCTCCCACGACCACTGGCCGGAAACCGGCTTCGTCTACCCTCATCCGTCCGGAGCGCCTCGTCGCGGGGCGTCGACGGAATCGTATCACACTGTATGATAGATAGTATCTCTCAAAAGCGTTGAGCCGGCACACGCTATCGCTCGACCGATCCGTGTGCGATGGAGCGCAACTCGAAGCCGCGTCCGTCGGAGACCGGACGCTTTTGCCTGCGCATCCGCTATCGACCGCTATGGCTCAAACCACCGAACGACACGGCGAGTGGCCGCTGAAGCGGCTGATGACCGAGGTCGTCGGCTCGGGACACAAGTCCGCCGACGACATGACGCGCGAGCAGGCCAGCGAGGCGATGGCGCGGATTCTCGACCGCGAACCTGACGACACCACCCTCGGCGCGTTCTGGCTCGCCAACCGCTGGAAACGCAACACGCCCGACGAACTCGCGGCGTACATCGACGTGATGGCCGACGAGTCGGTGGAGTTCGCCGCCCCCGACTGTGATCCCGTCGACTGCGGCGCGAACTACGACGGCAAGGGACGCTCCGCGATCCTCGGGGTCGGGGCAGGCGTGGTCGCTGCCGCGGCCGGCACCTCGGTCGTCGCCCACTCGGGCGATCGCGTCCCCACGCAGAAACAGGACGCCTACAAGCACGTGCTCGACGCCTTGGAGATCCGGACCGAGATCGAACCAACGGAGAGCGCCGCGATGGTCGACGAGACCGGGTTCGGATTCTACTACCAGCCGGCGTTCAATCCGGGTATCGACGCGCTCGCCGAGCGCCGGGGCATGATGGGTGTCCGGACGTTCGTCAACACTATCGAAACGCTCGCCAATCCGTCGGGAGCCGACGTCCACCTCGGCAGTTTCTACCATCTTCCCTACGCGAAGCGCATCATCGACACCTTCGAAACGAGCGAGCGCTACGACGTTCCCCGTGTCGTGATGTTCCAGGGGATGGAGGGGTACGACGATATCCGGCCGGGATCGACGACGGTCGCGGTGGGCGAGGACGGCGACCTCGACGATTTCACAATCGAGACTCCCGAGTACGGGATGGACTTCGAAAGCGACGATCTCGGGGTCGACGACGTTGCGAGCGATTCCGCACGGATCACGGAGGCGGTGCTCGCGGGCGAGCGTGATGGAGCGTTCGCCGACGCGATCGCGCTCAACGGCGCGTTCCGGATCTACGCCCGCGAGGACTGTGATTCGCTCGACGAGGGGCTTGCGATGGCCCGCGACGCCATCGCCGACGGGAGCGCCGCAGCGGTCCTCGACGAACTGCGCGCATTCTGAGTCCGTCGAGACGGCGAACGGAACCCGTTCGGCCGACCAGTTCTTCGCCGGTCGACTGCCAGCCTCCTCTGGGTCGATCAGAGCGCAAGGTCCGTGCCGAGCCCCGTTTCCTGCGCCGCCTCGTAAATCGCCGTGGCCGCGGCGACGTCGAACACCGCCGACCCGACGCTCTCGACCACGACGATCTCCTCGGCGGACTCCCGACCCACACCCTCCTCGAACAGCGCCGCCATCGGGACGAAATCGGCAGCGGTCAGCGACGTTGCGGCGATGTCGCCGGTCGTCGCCGCCTCCTCGGGGACATCCCCGAACACGCGCGCCGCGCGATCGAACACCGCGGGTTCGAGCTCCTGCATCCCCGACTCGTACGCTCCGATCGCCACCACGAGCGTGCCGGGTCCGAGCGCGTCGGCCGGGAACACCGGGTCGGTGTTCGTGGTCGCCGTCACGACCACGTCCTTGTCGCGGACGGCGTCGACGGCGGATTCGGCGGCTTTCGCCGGGATTCCTTCCTCGTCGAGAACGTCGACACACTCGTGTTTCGAGTCGCTCGGCGAGTAGACGGCGACGCTCTCGACGTCGCACAGCGCGGCAATGGCCCTGGTCTGCCACCGCGCCTGCGCGCCCGCCCCGACGACGCCGATTCGAACTGGGTCGGTCGCGAGTTCGCGGGCCGCGAGGCCGCCGATGCAGCCGGTTCGCGCGTTGGTGATCCGCGTCCCATCGAGGAAGGCGACGGGCTCGCCGGTGCGTGCGTCGGCGAGCACGATCTGGGCGTGGAGCGTCGACAGCCCGCGCTCGGCGTTGCCCTCGTGGATGCTGGCGAGTTTCGTCGCGAAGTAGTCCTCACCGTGGACGTACGCGGGCATTACGAGGCCCGTTCCGAGGGGGTCGTCGGAGTCGAGTCCTTCGCCGACCGGGTAGTGGGGGCGTTCCGGGCGTTCGACCTCCCCCGCGGCCTGCTTGACGAGCGCGTGCTCGACCTCGCTGGCGAGCGATTCGAGGGCGAGCACCTCGTCGATCTCGGCGTCGGTGAGCACCAGGACCATGCGTTCGCCTCGCCAGCGACCGGGTTATGGGTTTCCCCGTTCTGGTGGGTAGTGTTCAGATAATCCTAAGAAGAATGCCCCGTCTGGAGCGACTAAAATAGTAATTCTTCGCGGGGAAAGTGGCTTCTTCGGTCCGTTTCAACGACGGTGATAATCACATGCTTGTCGACTCATTCGGCCTGCAAAACTCTCGAAAGCCGAATGAACATGAGTTACCGTCACAGTGCCGCCAAAATTGTTATTTAAAGGTCATTTCATTGCGAGCGTGGTTTTATGTCGGAGGAGTATTTAGTGAGTCATGTAATGGCCCCGTCGTTCATGCGTCACAGGGAAAGTGTAGGTGAGCTAGACGAAGACATAGCGGCGGAGCTCATGGATCTGATAGAGGAAAACCCAGCAAAACCCTGGACAATCGTTTCAAGAGTTTCTAATCAGTTAGACCAGAATCCGGACCAAGTTCGCGAAACGCTCCGGCAGCTAACGCTCCAAGGAGAAGTCACTCCCACGGCGGATGGCGACCTCCGAAAAGCTCTCGTCGAAGCGTAGGCCGGTCTATGAATTCTGAGCGCCGATACGGAACACGAATACTGGGTGTTGGAGATAACGACGACTCTGAGAATGAGGATCCGGTTGTAGAAATCGAGAAACCGAATACTACGAGCGACAAGCCACAGTCAGAGGATCAGAGCGGTCGATCACCATTTCAGCGAGACTTAGATCGGATTAAGTATACCAAGGAATTTCGCCGGTTGAAAGATGTCACTCAAGTAGCGCGTGCAGGTGAGTCGTACTTATACCATGATCGACTAAGCCACTCATTAAAAGTAGCTCAGGTTGGTCGCCGATTTGCAGAGTATGTTATCCAACAGGAGGAGGGGACGCATACAATTTCTCGTGAACTTGACCCAGATATGATTGAAGCGGCTTGCATGGCCCATGACCTTGGTCACCCACCATTCGGGCACCTAGCGGAATCAACACTTGATAAGTTGCTTCAAGAGAAAACGAATCCTTATCGGAAAGAGAACGATCTTGACCCTACGCTTGGGGAACTCCCCGAGAATCTTGATGCGACCGATGCTGATAACATCGATGCATATCTACAAGTGAATTCTGACGAACTTGCAGGTATCCGATTTGAAGGAAATGCACAATCATTGCGTATCCTCACCCGACTCGCGACCCATCGCGATGCGTATACAGGACTTGCGCTCACTGTTGGCGTCTTGCTGGGTGTTGGAAAGTACCCATACGGACGTGGAGAATGGTTCAACCCAGACGCTCACAAGAGTCTGGACCCATGGCCAGACGAACCAAAATCGGTTGAGGGATTCTCTAAAGGGAAATTTGGATTCTACGAAGATGATGAGAACATCAACAAGGCGGTAAGGTATGCTGCAGTCGAAGGGGATGAATCGATTTCCGGTCGAGCAGCCGCAGCAGGAATCATGGATTATGCGGATGACCTCACATATGCTATCCACGATCTAACAGATTTCTATATGGACGGGCGACTTCCATTGGACCGGTTGCTCAGGGAAGCGTTCGCAGAACTAGATGAGAAAGATCAGGAAGGCCTTGAAGAAGCAGATTACGAGCAGGCCCCTCGACGTGAACTTGAAGAACTACACAGAGAACTTGAATACGATGAGGAGATCACGACGCCAACCGAAGTCATAACATCACTAGCCACCTCAGCGATAATAACCGGAGAGAATGTATCTCTGCTTAATCCATTTGACGGAACTCCCCAGCAACGGAACGAACTTGAAGCATTCACCTCGTTCCTAATCGAGTATTACCTCAACCGAATCTACTATGATGATGAATCCGATCACGAGCTGGTAGATACAGATGATGCGTATATCTCGCTCCGATTTGGTGAGCAAGAGTGTGAACTCTATCTTTCCGACCGACTCGAGGAACAACTGAGTATCCTCCAACAGATCACAAAGTACTATGTAATTCGCCAGCCCTCATTGATAGCCCAGCAACGCGGGCAGCAGCGAGTTGTCCGTGAAACATTCGAAGCGCTATACGACGAGGCTAGCAAGGATGACCTCAGCTGGTCAGCGGTTCCTACACCTTACCGTAACTGGCTGGAAACCGAACATAGCCATGTAGGTAATCTAGGCAACGATGCGGAGAAGAGAGCACGTGTAGTCGCCGATTTCATTACGTCGATGACCGAACCACAGGTTGTGGCACTCCACAAACGGCTTACTGGGGACAACCCGGGATCACTCCAGAACGAAATTATTCGGTGATCGCACTTTGATAAAGTAGCTGGTCGTTAGCAGGTTCTGGTGACCATATCGGAAATGGTCTCTGTGATCAGCACGCCACTCCTGACAACTGCTGAGGGTTTCGGCGGAACCAACCGGACAACTACCTCGGCAGGGGACTCCCGACGAACACCGTTTCCGGTGTCGCCAGTAGACTTATTCGGTCACGCGGCCCAAATTCGCCAGCATGAACGTGGTCGTCGTCGGGGGCGGTATCGTGGGACTCTCGTCCGCGTACGCACTCGCCGAGGCCGGTGCGGACGTGACCCTCTGTGAGAGCGGCTCGCTCGGAACGGGGAGCACCGCCCGCTCGGCGGGCGGGATCAGAACCCAGTTCTCGACGCCGGTCAACGTCCGTCTCTCGATCGAGAGCCTGCGGGTCTGGGAGGAGTTCGAGACGGAGTTCGGCGTCGACATCGCCCACCGACGGTCAGGCTACCTCTTCCTCGCGCGCACCCCCGAGACGGCCGATCGGTTCCGCGAGAACGTGGCGATGCAGCACGACCTCGGCGTGGACAGCCAGTTCCTCTCGCCCAGCGAGGCCGTCGAGCGCTGTCCGGGCCTCGATCCCGACGAGTTCGTCGGAGCGACCTACAACGCTGCCGACGGGTTCGCCGACCCGAACCTCGCCGTCCAGGGGTACGCGACGAGCGCTCGGGAGGCCGGCGTCGACATCCGAACGGGGACGCCCGTCGTCGATCTCGTCACCGACGGCGACGGGGTCACGGGCGTCGAAACCGACGCCGAACGGATCGACGCCGATTTCGTGGTCAACGCCGCGGGCGCGTGGGCGGCGACCGTCGCCGACCTGGCGGGGGTCGATCTCCCGATCCACCCGCGCCGCCGCCAGGTCGCGGTCGTCGATCCCAGCCGCCCGGTGGCGGCGGACGTGCCCCTGACGATCGATCTCGAACGGGGGTCGTACTTCCGCCCCGAACGGGACGGGGCCGCGCTCGTCGGAGGCCACTTCGCCGAGACCGAGTCCGACGTCGATCCGGACGCCTACTCGGACTCGATGGATCTCGACTGGGCGGCCACGGCGGTCGAACGCGCGGCGGCCTACACGAGCTATTTCGACGGCGACTCGCGCATCCGCCGCGGGTGGGCCGGGCTGTACGCCGTGACGCCGGATCACCACCCGATCGTCGAGGAAACGATGCCCGGCCTGATCACCGCGGCCGGATTCTCGGGCCACGGGTTCCAGCACGCACCAGCCACCGGCCGCCTGGTGGCCGAGCTCTGCACCGACGGCGAGGCGTCGCTGGTCGACATCGAGCCGCTGTCGAGCCGTCGGTTCGAGGACGGCGACGAACCCGTCGAGCGAAACGTCGCGTGACGCCACCGACGGTGCGTCGATCGTCGTTCGGGCTCCGGCGGTCGCACGGCTGCACGAACGGACGGGAGCGGTCGATCACCAGCACCCTTTTCCGCCGGCTCGTCGTTCGAGCGGTATGACGAACGCGACCCTTCATACCAACCGGGGCGATATCGAGGTCGAACTCCACGACGAGCGCGCGCCGCGAACAGTTGAAAACTTCGTCGGGCTCGCCACCGGCGAGCAGGAGTGGGAGGACGACGGCGACACAGTCGAAAAACCGCTGTACGACGACGTGGCCTTCCACCGCGTGATCGAGGGGTTCATGATCCAGGGCGGCGACCCCGACGAATCGGGTCGCGGCGGACCCGGGTACACCTTCGACGACGAGTTCCACGACGAGCTGCGCCACGACTCGGCGGGCACGCTCTCGATGGCGAACTCCGGGCCCGATACGAATGGCTCGCAGTTCTTCATCACGCTCGACTCCCAGTCCCATCTCGACGACCGCCACGCGGTGTTCGGCGAGGTCACCGACGGGATGGATGTCGTCCGCGAGATCGGCTCGGTCCCGACCGACGCGAACGACCAGCCTCAGGAGGAGGTCGTGCTCGAATCGGTCGAGATCCACGACTGAGACCGGAAAGCGAGACGAGCGAAACACTGATACCGAGTCGGGCAGGTACGCGTGCGTATGGTCGACGATACCACGTCGCGCTGTCTGAGCTGTGGGTTCGAAGCCGCGAGCAGGGACAGCTGGGATGCGGTCGACGCACCGCCGCTCGGGACGGTCACGCAGTGTCCGGACTGTGGAAGCACGGACGTCTACACGCGCGGATAGCGCCGGGGCGGCCGGAGTGTGGCGCTACCGGCAGTGCCGACGGTCGCTACGCGAACGGTAAACGGAAAGCGATCGAGGCCGATTTCGGAGTATGGCCGACGAACCCGTCGACCCGAGCGATATCGGCGAGCGCGACGCGCCGCCGATCGCGGAGAAGCCCTACAAGATCGTCTTCGAGGCGAACAAGTGTATCGCGGCGGGCAAGTGCGCCGAGGTATCCGAAAACTGGACGATGAACCTCACGAGCGGGATCGCCCAGCCAGAGTCGTACTTCATCGACGAGGACGACCTCGACGCGAACGTCGAGGCGGCCGAGGTCTGTCCAGCGAAGAAGGACCGCGGCGTGATCCACGTGGTCGATCGCCGGACCGACGAGGAGATCGCACCCGACCCCGAGGGCGACGGCACGCTCTCGGTCGACTGGTAGGTGGAGCGAGGCCAACACGAATCGATCGGCGCGTTCCGTTGCGAGGCGCAGCGACGACATCGGAGGTCCCGTGTTCCGACGATTGCGTCGGACGATCGATCTCCGGAGCCGTACGAAGGAGGACGTTCCTTCGTTGATAGAGACGACCGAAGGATAAGTTTATTCTACGCGGGAGCTCGGTTTTTCGACGCGGCGATGAGGAAAGGACAGCGGTTCGCGTCGGTCGCACTGGGGTTCGCCGTAGTGCTGACTGCCGGCTCGGCAGTCGTGACCGACGTCGCTGCCTCGCGGGACCCGCAGGCGGAACACGCCGGTGGTCATCCGGGTCCACGCTCGCTCGGAGTGACGGTCTCCGCGGACGGTGAGGCGCTCGACAACGTCCCCATCACGGTCGTCAACGACAAGACCAACAACCAGGTCTTCAGCGGCTACACGGACAGCGCCGGACAGATCGACGTCACCCTGCCACAGGGCAAGTACACCGCCGTTGCTCAGGGTCAGTCGAAGAAGGTCAACCTGAACAAGGACCAGAACGTCTCCTTCGAACTCAGCTCCGACGAGCGGCCCAATGGATGACCACCGCCGTTCTCTTCCACCCCCCTCGATCGCTTTTCGAACCCGACTGTCCTGCCGACTCACGGACGCCGGGCGTTTCCTCGAGGACCGACCGCGTCGGGATCGCGACGCCAGGGAGCGACCGGCTCGGACCCGTCGCTAATCAGTGTGCTCTCCCCGTGGATCGAAACCGACTTTTCGGCGAGCGCGTAGGAGCGAACGCGCGAGGGTGGCCGAGTCTGGCCAAAGGCGTCGGGCTTAAGACCCGATCTCTCAGGAGTTCGTGCGTTCAAATCGCATCCCTCGCATTCCACGGCCGATCGCCCCAAGCGACGATTTTATCACGATTCCCCATGAGCACCCGCACGATGGACTCAGACCTCCTCGCCGACGGGCCGGCCGACCGCCTCGTCCGGGTCGCCCGCACCGCGACCGGCGACAGCCTCCGCTCGGTCACCTACTTCACTCGAAGCGACTACGACCAGCTCTACCTCCGGGACGATCTCGAACAGGACGCCGACCTGATGAGCTTCATCGGCCACGAGTGGCACGACTTCAAGAACACTCGCAATGCCTACCAGAACTCCGAGCTCGGCGCGTACCGCCACACGATCCGGGTGTTCGAGAACGGCTATCTCCTCCGGATCACCACCGAGCGAAACGGCGTGTTCGTGACCACCGACGGGCTGACGATGCAGGACTTCGAGGCGGTGGCGAACGCGGTCACCACCGTTCTAGAGGACCGCAGCGAGTGATCGGGCACGGGTGACGACGTGCTTTTGCACGCGAGGGGCGAACCGACCGCATGACCGACCCATCCACCGACGGGTTCGACAGTCATGGGGCGTTCGAGTCACAGGGCGACGGGTTCTCACTCACCACCGTCCCGTTCGACAGTCACGCCGAGGCCACGGACGCCGAGTACCGGATCGTCGTTCGGGTGCCGACGCTCGACGCCACCACCGAAGAATCGGTCGCCGAGGCGGTGCGGGAGGGCTGGTTCGAGACGTTCGAGCGGCGGGTCGCCGACGCGCCTGGCGTGACGCGCGCGGCGATCGACGTGCCGGCACCGACCGTCGAGCGCGACGCCGACACCGTGCGGGTCGCGTTCGCGTTCGAGCACGACGACCCGGCGAGGGCGGCCGACGCCGCGAAGGCGCTCGCGGAGTACGTCGAGGGCACCTACGTCGAGGGGATCGTGCCCGGTTACACCTACGAGCCGCCGGTCGCCGACCTGCTCACGCGGGCGCGTCGACACGGCGACGAGGGCGACGGAGAGGGATCGAGCGGTGCGATGCCGCTTTGAGAGCGAGGAAGGACGAGTCGGACGTCGAACCGAGTCAGGCGTCGCCGGCCGCGCGACTCGCATCGCCCGCGATGATCCGGCGGACGTCGCCGAGCACGCCGAAGTCCGCGAGCGCCACCACCCGGTCGCCCTCCTCCAGGGAATCGTCGGCGTGGGGCAGCCCGAGGGGCGAGCCCTCCTTCCCGAACGCGAGGAGTCGCGCGTCGCCGGGCAGTTCGAGCTCGCTCAGGGTGTACCCGCGGGTCGGCGAGTCGCGCGTGATGGTGAACTCCACGAGCTGGAGATGGTGGGCGATGTCGGCGATCGCGCGGATCGTTCCCCCCAGGAGCGCGTTCTTCGCGCCGATCGCGCCGAGGCGCTCGGGGTAGACCACCTCGTCGACCTCCGCGGCGTACTTCCGGTAGACACCCTCGTACTCGTCGTTGTCGATGCGCATCACGGTGCGACACCCCCGTGATTTGCCGATCAGACACGCCATGACGTTGGTGATCACGTCGCCGGACAGCGCGCCCACCGCGTCGGCCTCCTCGATCCCGGCGTCGACGAGGTCCTCCTCGTTCGCCCCGTCGCCGTCGAGGATGTCGACGATCTCGAGGCGGTCGCCCCAGAGCCGTTCGAGCTGGTCGGGGTCGTTCTCGATCACGGTCGCCTCGTGGCCCTCCTCGGCGAGCACCCGCGCGGTCCGCAGCCCGACCCGGCCGGCACCCACGATGACGAATCGCATACCACCCGTACACCGAGGACCCCCAATAACCTTACTCCGCTCCGGGATCGGCCCGCCGGTCAGTCCTCGCCCGCGAGCGACGCGCGCTGACGGTCGAGTTCGGGCGTCGGCTCGGCATAGACGTGGGCGAACAGCTCGTCACTTCCGGGTTCGGGAACCCCCTCGGCAGTCTCGACAGCGTCGTCGAGTTCGTCGTTCGCCGCCGTCTCGCACTCCTCGACGAACGCCTCGTCGACGACCCCCTGATCGGTGAGGTACTCGACGAAGCGCTCGACCGGATCGTGAGTTCGCCACGCGGGGAGGTCGGGGCCGTCGTCGCGATACCGGCTCGGATCGTCGCTGGTGGTGTGTGCGCCCCGGCGGTAGGTCAGGCTCTCGACGAGCACCGGCTCGCCGTCGCGGGCGCGGTCGAGCGCTTCCTCGATCGCGCCGCGCACCGCGAGCGGGTCCATCCCGTCGACCTGCGCGCCCTCGAACCCGTAGGCCGATGCCTTCTCCGCAATCGTGGGACTCGCGGTCTGGCGCTCCCGCGGGAGGGAGATCGCCCAGCCGTTGTTCTCACACAGGAAGACCACCGGCGCGTCGAACACGCCGGCGAAATTGAGGGCCTCGTGGAAGTCGCCCTCGCTGGTCGCGCCGTCGCCGAAATCACACAGGATCGCGTGGTCGTTTTCCATGTGATCGGCGGCCATCCCCGCGCCGACGGCGTGGGGGAGCTGGGTCGCGATCGGCACCGCTTGCGGGAAGATCGGGAGGTCGTGATCGGAGGTGAACTCCGGATGCCCGCGACGGAAGGCGAGCAGGTCGCTCATCGGCACGCCGCGGGCGAGCTGCATCGCGTTCGAGCGGTAGGTGGGGAACAGCCAGTCGTCGGCCGCGAGGGCGTGGGCCGCCCCGACCTGGGTGGCCTCCTGGCCCGCGAAGGGCGGATAGCCGCTCATCCAGCCGCGGCGCTGGAGCGCCACGGCGCGCTCGTCGAAGCGCCGTGCGCGGATCATGTCTTCGAGAAGGGCGCGTGCGTCGTCGGCGTCGAACGGGGTCGCGTCGAGGGCGCGCTCGCCGATGACCCGGTGCATACCACCTCACGTGCGGGCGCACCCGAAAGCCGTTCCGATACGCGGAAGGCCCGCGAGCCCCGGGACACGATATGGTCTCGATCGCCGACCTCGTCGGGCTCGTCGTGGTCGTCGGCGTCAACGCCACCGTCGCCGCGCTCGCCACGCGCTTCATCCGCGTCCGGCTCGACACCCAGTGGGGCGTCGCGCTCTACGTCGCCCTGCTCGTGCCGACGACGCTGTTCGTGCTGACGCTCGTCACGACCGGCCCCGTCGGGCTGGGACCGGACCTCGGTGGGGCGATCGCGGTGCTCGGAGTCGCGGTCCTCCTGCCGCTCGCGCTCGGCGTCGCGTTCGATTTCTTCTGGATGCCCGCCCCCGAGGAGGTCGAGCTCCCCGACACGCTCCGGGAGTCCTGAACTCGCCCCGCGTCCGCCGGCCGATCGTCAGCGGCGACGAGTCGGCGGTTTCGAGTCGAAACGGACGGGTCGAACGGCGACGGCCCGAAGCGAGTTTTTAACCGATGGCGTCGTTTGGGGACGGGCATGGGGAGTGCTTGCGTCATCAGGGGAGAGATCCCGGCCGAGGAGTTCGCGCTCTACGAGGGGTTGTCGTCGTTGCCAGGCGTCGAGTTCGAGGTCGAACGGATCGTCGAGACCGGGGAGGAGGCCGCGATGCCGCTCGTGTGGGTTCGGGGCGGCGATCACGAGACCGTCGCGGACGCCTTCGAGAACGATCCGAGCGTGCGGGAGATCGAACTCCTCTCGGCGTTCGACGACGAACAGCTCTACCGGATGGAGTGGGTCGCCGACGTCGATCTCGTCCTCCAGATGCTCACCAACTCGGAGGCGACCATCACCGACGCGTACGGCACCGACGGCCGGTGGCATCTCCGGGTGCTCTACCCCGACCGCGAGTCGCTGTCGAAGACGACCGAGTTCCGCGACGAGGAGGGGCTGACCTTCGACATCACCGCGATCCGCGAACTTGAGGGCGAACCGGCGGGTCGGTACGGCCTGACCAAAGAGCAGTTCGAGGCGCTCGAAGCCGCGCTCGAAGCGGGCTACTACGAGGTCCCACGCGACGTCGATCAGAACGAGCTCGCCGAGGAGCTGGGGATCTCCCACCAGGCGCTCTCCGAACGCCTCCGACGGGCGACCGGCGCGCTCGTCGAGGACGCGCTGCTGGTCGGGGCCGTCCCGGACCACGACGCATAATCACCGCCGCTTCGGCCGCTCGCGACGAACGTGCGATGAAACAGAGCTTTCGTCCGCAACCTCAACGACTACAACCGATCACACGAACAGCGACGACAATGAGCCTCGATGGTGCGCTGCCGCCCTCCCCCCTGCACCGAGCGGACGCCGAGGCGATACGGGCCCGCGACGACGTGGACGCGCTCATCGTTCTCGGGGCCACCTCGATGCACGCTCGCCGGAGCCACCGCGACGGCCCCGCGACCGAGGCCGTCGCGCTCGTCGACGGCACCGTCTGCGGACTCTCGTACGACGGAACCGACTGGTCACACGAGGTGTTGCAGCGTGACGCCGACCGTCACGAACACCTCGAAGCCGCGCTCCAGTGGTCGTCGGGCTGACCGCCGAGAAACGGTGTCGGCGCGCTGGAACCGGACGACGAGCGCTCGGCCCGGGAGTCACTCGATGGCCCCGTCGAGCAGGCGCTCGATCGCTGACTCGGCCGCCTCGATCACCGTCTCGGGCGACTGGCTCGCGTCGATCCGCACGAACCGCTCGGGCTCGTACGCGACGAGCTGCTCGTAGTTTTCTCGGACCCTGTCGAGGTAGTCCGCCTGTTCGAACTTGTTCGTCGCACCGCTGCGCGCCGCGCCGCGCTCGGGAGCGAGATCGAGGTAGATCGTCGCGTCGGGCGGGCGCGTCCAGGGCTGGTGGACGCCGCGAACGTACTCCATCGGGCGCTTCACCCGACCGTCGAGCGCCGCGCCCTGGTAGGCGTACCGCGAGTCCGAATACCGATCCGAGATCACGACCTCGCCGGCGTCGAGCGCGGGGCGAACGGTGTTGGAGAGGTGGGCAGCGTGGTCGGCCGTATACAGGAAGAGTTCGGCGAGCGGGTCGGCGTCGGGGTCGGCGATCGAGCGCGCGACCGCCTCGCCGTACCACGAGTCGGTCGGCTCGCGGGTGAAGGTGGCGTCGACGGTGTCGTGCAGCGCCTCCCAGACGGTGGTCTTCCCGCTGCCGTCGATGCCTTCGAGCGTGACGAGCATACCGCGAGTTCGCCCGCCGACGGGTAAGTGTTGAGTTCGGCTGATCTCACTGCTCAGCGGACGAGCCGGCGGGCAGCGCGACTGCGTCGGCCGTGTGCGTCACTACTGATCGCTCTCCGCGTAGTTGTCGTCACGGCGTCGTTGGACCGATTCACCGAGCTCGTCGGCGATTTCCTCGCGTTTCGCGTCGGATGTCGCTTCCGGAACGAGTATTCCGCGGGTCTGGGTCATCGCCACGAACGGCAGTATCAGTCGTACTGTTGTAGTGCTTGCGACGCTTCGCTCCAGCATCGGCGTTCTCCGGCCACCGAACGACCGTGCCTTCATCCGTCGATGGGGACGTATCTCCTGCCGGTGACGGTGGTTTTAGGTCAGTTCCCCGAATAGTCAGGACATGGACGTGCTCGTGACCGGCGGCGACGGCTTCGTTGGACGGAATCTCTGTGACGAACTGGCGGAACGCGGCCACGACGTGACGGCGCTCTCGCGCGATCCCGACCCATCGGTGTTCGAGGCGGACGTCGACACCGCGATCGGCGACGTGACCGCCTACGACTCGATGAAAGAGGCGTTCGCGGGCCGTGATGCGGTCTTCAATCTCGTCGCGCTTTCGGCGCTCTATCAGCCCTCGGGCGGCGAGGAACGTCACTTCGAGGTTCACCTCGGCGGCACCGAGAACGCGGTTCGGGCGGCCGAGGAACACGGTGTGGAACGGTTCGTCCAGATGAGCGCACTCGGAGCCGATCCCCAGGGGCCGACGGCGTACATCCGGGCGAAGGGCGAGGCCGAGGGAGTCGTCAGGGACTCCGCGCTCGACTGGACGATCTTCCGTCCCTCGGTGGTGTTCGGCGACGGCGACGAGTTCGCCTCGTTCACCAAGATGCTCACGACGCCGTACGTGACGGGGCTGCCTGGTGCCGACACGGTGCGATTTCAGCCCATCTGGATCGGCGACTTCGCCCCGATGCTCGTCGACAGCATCGAGGACGGCGGACACGTCGGCGAGACCTACGAGATCGGTGGCCCGGCCGTCCTGACGCTCGGGGACGTGACGAAACTGGTCTACCGCGCCGAGGGGAAGTCGGTGTCGGTGATCCACATCCCGACGTCGCTGGCGAAAGTCGGGGGGACGCTCATCGGTCCCATCCCGCTGATCCCCTTCGGCCCGAATCAGGCGCGCTCGCTCGAAATCGACAACACGGTCGCCGACAACGACGCCACCGTGTTCGGCCGCACCCCGGCCGACCTCCGATCGTTCGCCGACTACCTCGGCGTGACGTGAGTTCCCGGACCGTCGAGAGCATCGCCGATGGCAGCCACCCTTCCCGCCGACCGGCACCCATTTGGCGTCGAGCGGCCGAGCATGGCGTATGCGTGTCGTCGTCCCGTTCGCGGCCGAGCAGCCGAAGACGCGGCTCGCGGACGTGTTCGCACCCGCCGAGCGCCGCGAGCTCGCCCGCGTCATGCTGGACGACGTCCTCCGTGCGCTCCGCGAGACCGGCCACGCACCCGAGGTGCTCGCGACGACCGGGATCGACGTCGATGTACCCACGATCGTCGACGAGCGCCCGCTGAACGCGGCGGTCGATGCGGTGCTGGAGGGCCAGGAGCCGCCGGTCGCGGTGGTGATGGCGGACCTCCCGCTCGCGACCCCCGACGCGCTCGCGCGGCTGTTCGCGCCGGAGGCCGACGTGGTGCTCGCGCCCAGCCGGGGTGGCGGAACGAACGCGTTCGTGACGCGCCACCCCGACTTTCGAGTCGATTACCACGGCGCGTCGTACCGGGATCACCGCGAGCGCGCCCGCGAGGTCGGTGCGAGCGTCGCGACGGTCGACTCCCACCGGCTCGCGACCGACGTCGACGAGCGTGCCGACCTCGCGGAGGTGTTGCTCCACGGGACCGGCGCGACGCGTCGGTGGCTCGAAGAGAGCGGGGTTCGACTCGACACGAGCGGGGACGGGCGGGCGACCGTGCGTCGGGACGATCCGGCCGCACGGCGGGGTGACGGACCCAAAACGAGGTGATTCGGGTGAGAGTTGGGACAATCGTTTAGGAGAAGGGTTCCCGAGTTCCGACTGCGCGAACCCCCTTCCCCGGTTCGCGCACGGGAACGTCGGCTGCGGTATCCCGCTCCCGACCCGGCATCCGTCCCTCCCCTTCCCTGGATGCCGGGTGCGCCCCGCCGAGTGACAGCCTTTTAGCCGCCCGAGTGCCTCGCCGGGGTCATGCAACGGCCCGACGACCGCGGCCGTGACGCGCTCGACGATTTCGACATCACGACGGGTGACGTCGACCGGCTGTGCGCCGTCACCCCCGACGACGTCGCTCCCGCCCCCCACCTCTCGTTCGCGCGCAACGTCTTCCTCCCGCTGACGACGGCATGTCGGTACACCTGCACCTACTGCACGTACTTCGACCCGCCTGGCGAAGCCAGCCTGATGGATCGTGAAGACGTCCGGAACGTGCTCGAAACCGGAGCCGACGCCGGCTGCACCGAGGCGCTGTTCACCTTCGGCGACAAGCCCGACGACCGCTACGAAGCGATCCACGATCAGCTCGACGCGTGGGGTCACGACTCGATCCACGAGTACCTCTACGAGATGTGCGAACTCGCGCTCGACGTCGGGCTTCTCCCCCACAGCAACCCCGGCGACCTCGAACGGGAGGAGATGGCGATGCTCGCCGAGGTGAACGCCTCGATGGGCGTGATGCTCGAAACCACCGCCGATGTCGACGCCCACGCCGGCCCTCGAAAGAAGACCCCCGAGCAGCGTCTCGACACCATCCGTGCGGCCGGCGAGGTCGGGATCCCGTTCACCACCGGCATTCTGGTGGGAATCGGCGAGGACTGGGAGGATCGGGCCGAATCGCTGCTGGCGATCCGCGAACTCGACGAGCGCTACGGCCACATCCAGGAGGTGCTCGTCCAGCCCGTCGTCGAAAACGAGCGGTGGAACAGCCCGACGCCCGACGCGGAGACGCTCCGGCGTGCGGTCGCGATGGCTCGCTCCGCGCTCCCCGAGGAGGTCTCGATCCAGGTGCCGCCGAACCTCGCGCCCGTCCGCGAGGTGCTCGACTGCGGCGTCGACGACCTCGGCGGAGTGTCGCCCGTGACCGACGACCACATCAACCCCGACTACGCGTGGCCGGGCCTCGACGAACTCGAAGCCATCGCGGGAGAGGCCGGCGTCCCGCTCGGCGAGCGCCTGCCGGTGTACGAGCGGTTCGTCGACGACGGCGGCTGGATCGACGAGCGCATCGAGGCGGCGCTCGCCGCCGACACCGTCCACGGCGAGCGCTTCCGATCGGTGCTCGAACACGGCGAGAACCCCGCCGAAGTGTAGCAGTCGGAGCGGACGACGCTCGCTACCGACGTCCTGTCGGCTCGCGTTCGCGCTCCCGATCGGCGTCCGAGTGCGACCGCGAATCGACTGGCTCCGGTGCCGGGCTGTACCGATCGGTCCCGTCGTCGGCCGTCGGTTCGTCGTCGAACTCGATGGTGAGCGGCCGTGCGAGTCGAGCGGCGGCGGTCGTGGCCAGGCCTCGCGCTCGCGCCAGCGTGCTTGGCTCCGGCGGTGATCGAACCCGGAGTTCGCTTCCCTCGCGAACGAGCAGGTCGCGGTCGTCGAGCTCCGCAACCGCACGATCGAGCGCCGCGTCGTCGGGGTCGAGCGCGTCGGACAGCTCTCGACGGGTGAGGGGCTGCTCGCGGAGCGTCCGGTCGACCTTCCTCGTGACGTAGTCGTGGTAGACGTCCCGGCCGTCGGGGTCCTCGTCGCCCTCGTCGATGAAGAGCCCCTCGTGACGCAGCGTCTGGACGGCGTCGAGGGCGAGCCACCCGCCGAGGGCCGCGAAAACCACCGGCAGCCACCACGTACCAGTGCCACCGAGCACGAACAGGGCAACGCCGGAGAGCAGCGCCATGAGACCGAAACCGAGGGTTCTGACGATCTCCCGGAGATCGTACACCTCCGTCAGGAGCTCCGAAAGACCGAAAATCCCCGTCGCCGTGAGACTCGTCGCAGTCTGTGTCACCGATCCGTCGAAAAACCACACTGAGAACGCGACGAGTCCTAACCACGCCAGTATCGCCCGTGGACTCACCCGCTCTCGAACCGCGACACGGACGGAGTCGGCCATCGATCGTCGGTTCCCCCTCGATACAATTAACTCCTCGCCTCGCCGACCGTTTCGGACTGGCGAGCGGATAACGGCTCGCCGGTAGCGCGGATCGGAACACTCCGTGCGAATCGATCGTTCTTCCGGAATATCTCGGTTATTCAACACGCTTCGTCGCGGACGGGAGCGTGGTGAGGACACGAATGCCAGAACACACGCGGCGCGAACTGCTGAAGTTGACCGGCGCGACGGCGGCGGCCGCGGTCGGCGTCCCGAGCGTCGGCCTCGCCCAAGACGACACGCCCGATTCCGAGTGGACGGAGGCGGAGTCGCCGACGAAGAAGACCCTGAATGGTGCGGTCGACACCGCCGAGGGGCCGTTCGCGGTCGGGGCCGGCGGCGACGTGCTCGCCCGACGGAAAGACGGCTGGCAGAAGGTCGTCGAGTACGGTCCCCAGGCGCGGAGTCGGCCGCTGACGGGTGTCGACGTCACCGACGACGGCAAGGCGCTCTGGTTCGTCGGCGGCTCGGGCGTGATCGGCGAGTACCGCGTCGACACCGAGACGCTCACGAACTACTCCGCGCCGAAGGAGAAGACCAGCACGTGGGAGGGCTGTGCGGTGCGGGGCAGCGCGGGCGAGAACGAGCGCCTCTACTTCGTCAACGGCTCGGGCGAACTCCTGATCGGCGTCCGCCAGGAGAGCGGCGCGGTCAAGTACGCGGACGTGACCAAACCCGGCGGCGGGTCGACGATCCCGGCGATCGACTTCCACGCGCGGAAGGAGGGCCACGTCGTCTCGACCAGCCAGTTCGTCGCTGCGACGGGCGACGGCGGCGAGAAGTGGAAGAAGATCGGGATCGACTTCGCCGGCGGGGCCTTCTTCGACGTCGCGAGCGTCGGCCCGAAGGACGTCAACGTGGCTGCCGGCGGCGGGATCGTCTACCGCTACGACGGGTTCCGGTGGACGCCCCACGTGATCGACGACGGTCGCCAGGCGATCCGCGCGATCGACCGCGACGGCACGGCGGGGCTCGCAGCCGGAGCGGGCGGGAAGGTCTACGAACGCCAGTCGGCCGGCCAGTGGCGACGGTTCCAGACGCCGGTCGCGACGAAGTTCAACGGCGTCGCGCGGACCGACACCTACGACGTGGCGGTGGGCGCTGGCGGGGTTATCGTCGAACGGTCGGTCGATCGCGACGCCGAGCCCCCGAGCAGCAACAAGTCGGTGGTTCGGTACGCGGAGGGCGCTGTCGAGACCGCGTGGGACTGAGGAAAGGAGGGGCGGCTACGCCGAGTGGGTCGATCGAGAATCGGACGGCTCGCCGAGTTCGTCGTCGAGCCCCGACCAGCAGTCCTCGCAGACCATCCGGATCGTCTCCTCCTCGGTACCGGAACCGCTCTCGTCGATCAGGACTGCCCGACAGTCGGCGTACTCCCGGGGGCTGAGGTCGGTTCCACAGAGCGCACACTCCGTGCCGGCGGGGGTCGAGTCGGCGGACGTCGCGTCGGCCGTCGTCGGTTCTGGATCGTCGGTCATCGATCAGCCTCCCTCGCCGAACCGGCCGTTGAGTTCGTCCCAGCAGCCCCGACAGAGCCGATACGACTGTTCGTTCGCGTCGCGTTCGAGCCGGATCCGCCACTGCGACTCGGCCTCGGTGTGACACTTCCCGCAGGTGTGTTCGGTCATTGAGAGTGAATCGGTAGCTCGAACGTTCGGGCTGGACCGGTGTTATACCTTTGCTCGGCTCGCGGCGTGAGATGGCAACCGCTTAGTTCCACCGACGGAACGCCCACCCATGACCAGCGTCAAGGAGTTCCGGACCGAGGAGCCCGCCACCGCCGACGCGCCAGGCAGCGGGCGATTCGTCTTCACCGACGCCTACTCGGTGTTCGACTGGGGGCAGATGCCCGATTCCATCCCCGAGAAGGGCCGCTCCCTCTGTGCGATGGGCGCGTACAACTTCGAACTGCTCGAAGCCGAGGGGGTTCCGACCCACTACCGGGGCGTTGTCGATCCGACCGTCGACGAAGCGGGCGGGGAGCCCGAGGCGGTCGAGCTGGACGCCGTCGCGGAACCGCCCCGTGAGATGGCGATCGATCTCGTCCAGGTGCCGGACCTCCCCGCCGAGGACGGAAGCTACGACTACGAGACGTTCCACGCTGCGGCGGGCGAGAACTACCTGATCCCGCTCGAAATCGTCTTCCGGAACAGCGTACCGGTGGGATCGAGCCTGCGCTCGCGCCGCGATCCCGGTGCGGTGGGTCTCGACGCGGCCGAGTGGCCCGACGACCCGGTCAACCTTCCGGAACCGGTCGTCGAGTTCTCGACGAAGTTCGAGGAGCAGGACCGGTATCTCACGCGCGAGGAGGCCGACCGGATCGCAGGACGGGCGACGCTCGACGATCTCGCGGCGGTCGCGCGCGAGGTCAACCGGGTCGTGACCGATCGAGCCGAATCGGTCGGGATGGCCCACGAGGACGGCAAGATCGAGTGCTGTTACGTCGACGGCGAGATCCGGGTCGCGGACGTGGTCGGGACGTTCGACGAGAACCGGTTTTCCTACGACGCACAGGAAATTTCGAAGGAGGTGCTCAGACAGTACCACAAGCGCACCCAACCAGAGTGGGTCGCGGCAGTCGACGCCGCGAAGACCGCAGCCGACGAGCAGGGCGAAACCGACTGGCGCGCGCTGTGCGAGCGCGAACCCGAACCGCTCGGCGCGGGCGTGATCGACGCCGCGAGCGATCTCTACACCGCAGGCACGAACGCCTACCTCGATCGAGAGCTGTTCGACGCACCGACACTCGACGACGCGGTTGCAGCCGTGCGCTCGCTCGGCGACTGACGACAGATCGTCAGTCGTCGCTCGTGCTAGCCGCCTCGCCAGCGGGTGGCGTCGCGTCGTCGACCGGCTGATCCGGGTTCAGTCGCTCGATCTCGTCGGGAAGTCCGAGATCGGCGTTCTCGCCGTTGCGGAGGTGGGTTCGGCCTCGACCGACGACGAGATCGTCTTCGAGGTGGAGGCGCACTGCCTCGACGAGCGCCTCGGCTTCGAGGGGCTGGCCGCGGCGTTCGAGGTCTTCGACGGTGGCGTCGTCGGGCACATTGAACGCGCGCTGGGCGATGATCGGCCCCTGGTCGAGGTCGGTCGTGACGTAGTGGGCGGTGACACCGGCGATCCGGACTCCGGCGTCGAGCGCCTGGCGGTACGGCTCCGCACCGGGGAAGGCAGGCAGCAGCGAGGGATGGATGTTGATGATGCGACTCTCGTAGCGAAACACCACGTTGGGACTCAGGATGCGCATGTAGCGCGCGAGCACCACGAGGTCGATGTCGTGCTCGTCGAGGATGTCGAGCAGCCACTCCTCGTCGGGGACGCCGCCCGCGTCGCCGACGTTATAGAACGGTACGTCGTGGGCCTCGGCGATCGGCGCGAGATCGTCGTGGTTCGCGACCACGACCCCGATCTCGGCGTCGGGATCGCCCGTCTCCCACGCGTCGAACAGCGCGTCGAGGCAGTGCGATTCCTTCGTTGCGAGCACCGCGACCTGCCTGGTCTCGCGGTCCGCAGGAAAACGGACCTGGACGTCCATTTCCAGCTCCTCACAGAGCTCGTCGAGCGCCCGTCGGAGATCGTCCTTCGAGCCGTCCATCTCGCCCGTGTCGACTCGCATCGTCATCCGGAACAGATCCTCTCGAACCGCCTGATCGAGATCTTCGATGTTGACTCCACGCTCGAAGAGAAGGGAGGTGATCCGGGCGATCAGGCCGGTGTCGTCGTCGCCGATCACCGTGATCTCGGTGAGTCGCGGGTTCATCGCCACCACCGCGTGTCGGTCGCGTCCATTGAGAGCGATTCGTCCAACGAGAGCGAAAACCCTTCGTTTGCAGCAGCACTCGCGGCCGAACCGATGCAGAAGGGTTTTCGCCGACGGCTCCTTTCCGCCGCCGATGACCGCCTACACCGCCGTCGTCACCGTTCGATTAAAGCGGGGCGTGCTCGACCCCGAGGCCGAGACCACCGCCCGCGCGCTCGAACGTCTCGGATTCGAGCTGGACGAGCTCCGCGCGGCCGACCGCTTCGAGGTCGATCTCGACGCCGAAAGCGAGGAGGCGGCCGCAGAGCGCGCGGACGCGATGGCCGAACGCCTGCTCGCCAACCCGACCATCCACGACTACACCGTGACGGTCGAACCCCGATGACAGTCTCGGTCATCCAGTTCGGCGGCTCGAACTGCGATCGCGACGCGGTTCGTGCGCTTCGGGATGTGGGGGTCGACGCCGAGCGGACGTGGCACGAGGACGGACTCCCCGAGGACCCTTCGGGAATCGTCCTGCCTGGCGGCTTCTCCTATGGCGACTACCTCCGGGCTGGCGCGATGGCCGGGCGCGCGCCGATCCTCCAGGACGTTCGCGACGCCGTGAACGAAGGCGTGCCGGTGCTCGGGATCTGTAACGGCGCGCAGGTCGGCTGCGAGGCGGGCCTCACGCCTGGCGCGTTCACCACCAACGCGAGCGCGCGCTTCCAGTGCGAGCACGTCCACCTCCGTGTCGAGAACGCCGACACGCCGTGGACGCGATCGTTCGAGCCAGGCGACGTGATCGAACTCCCGATCGCCCACGGCGAGGGCCGGTTCGAGATCGACGAGGAGCGCCTCGCCGACCTCGACGCCGACGATCGAGTGCTCTTTCGGTACTGCGACGCCGACGGGAACGTGCGGCCGGCGGCGAACCCGAACGGCTCGACGGGCGCGGTGGCGGGCGTGTGCGGCGAGCGCGAGCACGTCGCCGTGTTGATGCCCCATCCCGAGCGGGCGACCCTGCCGGAACTCGGCGGGACCGACGGCCGCGGTATCCTGCGCGGGTTCGCGGAGTAGTCCCGACCGCAACCTCCTGACTCGAATACCCGTGACTGGTGGGAGGTTCTGGATCAGAGGGGGAATCGCAGGCCACACCTCACCGATCGATTCGTTCGTCGGAGTCACCTTGATGTGGAGTGAAATGCGGTGTGAGCCACGGATACCGATGCATGTGGGAGACCGCTACCGCTCCGCAGACCGCACTGTGCCACACACCTCCCCAGCCGATTCCTTCGCTTCGCTCAGTCATCCCTCGCACGAGTCGCACGCCTACGGCGTCTGCTCGCGGGTGCTTCGCACCCGCTCGCACGGCCAGCGGGACCGGAGGTCCCGCTCGGCGCTCCCGCGCGCCACCGCTACCAAATAGGCGAGGACTCACGAAATAGGTCCCCGCACTGCCGTGGACCCGCGCTCTTTTGTTCGTCGGTGCGGTACGGACCCACATGGGAGAGCGCGTGTGCTATCTCGCGGCCTGTCCGAACTGCGATCTCCGGGTGTCGATCGCCGACGAGACCTGTCCGGACTGTGGGGCGGCGCTCGATACCGACGAGACGGGGCAGGCCCGAACGCGCGACGACAGACAGAGCTAACACTCGACAGACCGTAGCTTCGCCGGAATGACCGACGACACGGTTCGAGTCTGGCTGGTCGAGCGAACGTATTCGGATGACGAACAGAACCTCATCATCCTGACCTACGCGACGCCCGACGGCGAGCACGACTTCCGGAAGGAGCGCGCCCTGCCCAGCTTTTCGGGGTCGGGCCGCGAGACGACCGCCGCACTCGACGTCGATCCGGGAAACCTCGGCGACGTCGACGACCCCGACGTCCGGGAGCGCTACGCACGCGAGGCGAGTCGGATGGCCGACGAACACGAGCCAGGCGACGCGATCTGATCCGTGTCGCGGGTGAACTACCGCGTCAGTGGCATCCCGTAGCTCTTCTCGCGCTCCACGACCGCCTCCCACGTGGCCTCGCACTCGCAGGACACCTGCTCGAACACCGAAGGGTCCTGTCGCCTGTCGAAGTCCTTGATCGCGGTCTGGACCCGGTCGTCGCACTCGCCGCAGTTGTGGGGGCCGCGATCCGAGCCGTGGCCCACCGGGTCCGAGACCACGATCGCGTCGGCGTCGGCGGTCGATTCGAGCACGTCGGCCACCGACCAGAGCCACGGCGGACGATACCCGCCGTCGTGATACAGGTCCTCGACCATCGTGTGGCGCTGGACGTTACAGGGGTTCATCGAGACGGTGTGGGCGTGCTCGGCACACCGCCGGATCGAGGATTCCATGTCCGCGATCGCCTCGCTCTCGGTGAGGAACGGCGGTTTCATCAGGAGGTAGGCTTTGATCCCCGCGCCCGCCGCGTCGGCCGCCTCGCTCGCCGTGACGAACTCGGCGAAGTCGAAGTATTTGTTCACACAGTCGTGGCGCACCCGGTCGGTGGCGGTTTCGAGACCGACCGCGATGTCGATCGCAAGGCCGCGGTCGGTGAAGTCGACCAGGCGGTCGCGCTCGACGAAATCGGGGAGGGACTCGACCACGATCCGCTCGCGGTCGGCGAACGTCTCGGCGATCGCTTCGCGGGTCTCGGGGGGGATCTCGCGTTCGTCGAGGAAGCTCCCCGAGGTGTAGATCTTGACGAGCGGGCAGGGCTCGTCGGCGTTCTCTGCTTCGTGATCGAGGCAGACGTCGAGCTGGTCCATGAGCGCGTCGTGGGGGACCGTACCGCCCTCGACCGATTCCGCGACGTAGCCACACATGGTGCAGCCGCCGGCCCGCGCCCACCGACAGCCGCCAGCGTTCAGGATGATCGTGAGACTCCGGCGGACGCCGTCGGGGGTGTTGTCCTCGTCGAGCCAGACCCGAGTGGGTTCGTGAGGATCGTAGGTCTGGTCGTTGCGCGCACGGATCCGGCGCATCGCCGCGTTGTGGGCGTCCATGCCCTTGCCCTGCTCGTAGACCTCGGGATCGGGCGTACTGCTCATTGGCAGGCCTACCCGGCCGAACGGTAAATCCCCACCGGCTTCGGACCCAAGAGGGGTCGAAATGGCGGGATCCGGCCAGCGGTCCGTGGAACTATGGATCGTTCGCACCGACGGGCGGACATGGCCGACGACACCAGTTTCTCGGCGGACGAGGACGAACCCGACGCCCCCGGCGAGGTCGTCGTCGAGCGGCTGTCGCCAGGCGAGGCGTTCGGAGTGGTGGCCCACGAGACCCGACTCCGGGTCCTCGAAGTCCTGAACGAGGCCGACGAGCCGCTCGCGTTCGCCGACCTCCGCCGACGGGTCGGTGCGGCCGACCCCGGCGGGTTCAACTACCACCTCGGGGAACTCGCGGGTCGGTTCGTCCGGAACACCGACGATGGCTACGAACTCACCGACCCCGGTCGCCGGATCGTCGGCGCGGTCCTCTCGGGCGGGTACACGAAGGCCCTCGACGCCGATCCCGTCCCGGTCGACGGTACTTGTACCGAATGCGATGGATCGCTAGAAGCACGATTTCACGAGAAGGGCGTCCGGATCGTCTGTACCGACTGTGGGTTCGAGTTCACCGATCCGGAAATCCCGGCCGGCGCACTGGAGGGGGTCGCGCGCGAACAGGTCCCGATGGTCGTCGATCGGTGGCTCAAGCGCGTCCACGCGGCGGCCGAGCACGGGTTCTGTCCGAACTGCGACGGCCGGCTCGACAGGAAGGTGACGCTGCCGTCCGACGACGGCTCCCCCGAGTGGCTCACCGGCGAGAATCTCGACGTGACCGTGATCTACGACTGCCGGCGGTGTGGGACTGCGTGGCAGTCGATCGTCCCGTACGCTGTTCTGACCCATCCAGCGATCGTCGCCTTCCACTACGAGCACGGTATCGACCTTCGGGAGACGCCGGACTGGCATCTCGACTGGCCGAAAGCGGGCGTGGCGACCGTCACGAGCGCGGACCCGCTCCGGATCGAGCTACCGATCACGCTGGACGGCGAGACGCGCGTGTTCACCTTCGACGAGAATCTCGACACCGTGACGGACGGCAGAACTGACACGTAGCGAATAGAAGCGTGGTTCTGCGACCGACGCTACAGAAATGGAGTTCTACAAACAGTTATTCGGGAGGTGAGGGTGGGTCGTCCGTGGAACGATCATCCCAGCCCGAGACTGACGAGCGATCGACCGACAGCACCCCGGAAGCCTGGCCGACGTGCGATCCTGAACAAGTCCAGGTCATGCTGCTCGGCACGTATCACATGGACAACCCCGGACTGGACGAGGTCAACATTGAGGCCGACGACGTGCTCGCGGCCGACCGCCAGGCCGAACTCCAGGGCCTCGCCGAGCGTCTCGAAGCGTGGCAGCCCGACCGGATCGCGGTCGAGCGACCGTACGACAACTTCGAGAGCGTGAACGATCTCTACGGGAAGTATCGCTCGGGCGAGTACGTCTACGGTCACGCGGAGACGTTTCCGGCTCCGCATCCGATGCGGAACGACGACGACAGCGAGTGCCGGAGCGAGGTCGTCCAGATCGGGTTTCGGTTGGCCGATCGGCTCGATCACGACCACGTTGCCCCCATCGACGAACACCCCGAAGAACTCGACGACGATCCGTTCGCGGACCGCGGGATCGACTCGGCACGGAAGACCTCGGTGGGACTTCCGGACCCGGAGGACTGGAAGCGCGAGACGGACGACCACCTCGCATCCTCGCCGATCTCCGAACACCTCGCGTGGATGAATCGGGAATCACAGCTCCGATTCAACCACCGCCTGATGTTCGATCGAGCGATCAGGGCGACAGGCGAGGCGTTCGGCAGCCCGGGCGCACTCGCGTACTGGTACGATCGAAACATCCGGATGGTCCATCATTGCTGGCGATCCATCGAAGCCGGCGACGAACGGCTGCTCCTCGTGGTCGGCTCCGGCCACGTCCGCGCTATGCGATACCTGCTCACGGAAGCGCCGATGTGCTGTCCGGTCAGCCCGCTGCCGTACCTGACGAAGAACGGTGGCTGACGCCGGCATCCGTCATCACCGTTCTCGATCGCGTTCGGCCGCTGCTCGTGGGTACTACGTCTCCTCGACGTGGCGCACCGCGACGGCGACGCCCCTCGTGCTGTCGGCCATCGCGGGGCCGCTCATCTCCGCACGGCCGACCGCGAACGCCTTCGGTCCCTCCACGACCACCTCGTCGCCGACCCGGATCTCGTCGCTCGCGTCGATGATGCCCGGCGCGAGCACGCTACCATGAGGAACGAACCCGTCGATCTCCACCCTCCTCGTCGGCACGTCGCTCTCGACCCATCGACGGGCACCCGCGAGCGTCAGGGCGAGCACGCCGTACTGGGGCACCATCGTGGCGAGATGGGTGTCGCTGTCGTCGTTCACTCGGAGTTTGGGATAGAAACTCCCCGTGGAAATCGATTCGAACAGCGCGTCGCCCGCCCGCGGCCCGAACTGGTAGTCCGCGATCGCGCGGACGGTGTTGTGCTGGCGCTCGCGCTTCGAGTACTTGAGTTCGCCGTCGAGCGCGTCCGAGAGCGCCGCAAGCGAGCCCGTCGTGGTCGGGTGATCCTCGACAGTGTAGGTGAACTCCATGCCGAGCGCATCCTCGACGCGTTCGGTGATCGGCCGATAGTCCTCGGGGACGTGGGCGATCACCCGGGAGTACCCGTTGCGTTCGAGGTAGGCTTCGAGCACGCTCGCCACGAACTCGATCTCGCCCGCGGTCCACTCGCCCGTGACGACCGAATCGTAGTGCTGGGCCGGGTAGGTGCATTCGAGCTCCTGGGGCACCACACCGATCGGCGAGGTCATCGAGACCGTGTGCGCCCGGAACCCGATGGCGCTGTGGAACTGTTCGTGGCTCTGGGACTCGCTGTAGGGTTTCGTCGCCGAGCAGGGGACGAGGACGAGCGGGTTGTCGAACCGGTTGTGGTACCGGGTCGTGACTCGCTCGGCGAAGCGCTGGATCTCGACCCGACGGAGCGTCTCCTCGCTCGCGGCCAGCAGTTCCGATCGGCGGATCACGGGCGTCCGCTGTTCGAGATACGCGTACTCCTGATCGAGTCGCCGGAACGCCGCCGTCAGCCATCCCTCGTGGCGCGCCTGGCCTTCGAGGTAATCCCGAAGTCGACCCTGACGAATCCGCTCGCGTACGGTCGCGAGTTCGGCCCCGAGGACGTTCGCGTTGTGGGTCGCACAGTCCTCGCGATCGAAGTCGTCGATCCCCTCAGCGCAGGCCGGGCACGCACACGGCAGTTCCGCGAGGTCGTCGAGGAAGTGTTCGCCGTCCGGCGTGAGGTATCTTCCTTGTGTGCCTTTCACCACCGCCCGATCGGTGTCGAGGAGATCCACCCCGGAATAGGCGAGCAGCGCGGCGTTCGCGGGCGTCGCCACCCCAGGAAGATAGAGCGCCGTGTCGTCGGGGATCGCGTTCCGCACCGAGACGATCCCCTCCACGAACGCGCTGGCGTGGCCGACGATCCCCTGGGCGTCCGAGAGCACGTAGGCGTCGGTCCCGTGGTCGCTCGCCGTTTCGGTCGAGACGACCGCGGCGCTCGGCGCGTCGACGTCGGAGTGTTCGGGGGCGAACGCCCCCGCGACCTCCTCGGGGGTGCCCGCCGGGAGCGCGCGATGTGGAAGCACGGTGAGACGCTCGGGGTCGCCAGGCGGCGTCTCGCGCTCTTCCGGCCACAGACTGCCCGCGTCCGCGAGCACCTCGTCGCAGAGCGCGGGCGTGGCGAGCGGGTCGGCGAGGCGCACCTCCCCGATCCGGGCCGCCCCGTCGCGGTCGTGAACCTCGAAGAACTCGGTCATTGCTCCGTCTGGTCGTCTCGGTCGTATTCGTCCATCGATTCGAGCGGCACCACCGAAACGCGCTCGGGAACCCGTTCGAGCGCGCTCGCCGGCCACTCCCGGTGGGCGAGCGTGAACTCGACATCGGGGTTCGACTCGACCAGTCGGGAGATCCCGTTGGCAGCCGCCTCGTAGCTCTCGCGATCGATGCGCTCGGGCACCTCGGCGGTGAGCGGGTACGTCTCCGAGAGATGTCGCGGAAACGGACCGAACGGTGGCACGACACGCCACGATTCGTCGTACGAACTGTTCTCGCCACCCTCGGTGAGCAGAACGTTGCCCTCGGGAGCCAGCCGCGCGAGGCGGTCGTGGTGGCGGCGGACCTCGGGCCGACGGGCGCTCTCGGCCGAGAGGTGGAAGAACGCGTCCTTCGAGACCGGATCCGAGCGCTCTAAGCGATCGGCGTGATCGAGTAGCGCGCGATAGCCGTCGAGCATTGCCGGGTGGCCCCGTGCGCGCACCTCGACGAGTTCGAGGAGGTTCCCGCGGCGGATCGCCTGCTTGATCCGACGGAGTTCGCCGAAGCTCACGTGGAGGTTGTGCTCGGCGAGATGTCGTTCCCGCTCGTCGTCGCCGAGATCCCGTAGTTCGTCCGGTGTGTGGCCGACACAGATCGGACACTCGCAGGGCAGGTAGTCGAGCTCTCCAAGCTGTTCGGTGCCGCGCACCGTGAGATAGCGGTCGTCGCGGGCGTAGAGCGCGTACGCCGCCGAGTCGAACAGGTCACAGCCCGCCGCGACCGCGAGCGCGAACATCATCGGGTGGCCCGCGCCGAACAGGTGCACGGGTTTGTCGGCACCGAGCCCGCGCTTCGCCGCGGTGACGATCTCGACCACGTCGTCGTAGCGATAGGCGTTCAACAGCGGGACCGCCGCGCCGACCGGGAACACGTCGAGACCCGTGCCGCGGGCGTGTCGCCCCGCGTCCTCGCGGAGGTCGGGGTACGTCGACCCCTGGACCGGGGCGTTCACGAGCATCTCGCCGGTCTCGACCTCCCGAGCGCGTTCGAGCCGGTCCTGGGTCGTCGAAAGCTCGCGTTCGGCGCGTTCGCGGCCCACGTCGGGCGGTGTCGGGATGTCGATCGGGGTCCCGATGTCGGAGCCGATCTCGTACTGAAAATCGAGGATTTCGGGCGTCGTGACGTCGATCTCGCCGTATTCGGCGAGCTGAAAGGAGCCGGAGTCGGTCACGATCGCGCCCGAAAAATCGAGGAGATCGTGGAGCCCCATCGACAGCGCGGCCTCGCGGAGGTCCTCGCTCTGTGAGAGGATGTAGCCGTTCGTGATCAGGATCTCCGCACCGAACTCCTCCTCTAGGCGAGCGGGCGCGATCGTCTGGACGTGGGGGTTGACGACCGGCATCAGCGCGGGCGTCTCGACCGTGACGCCCGAACGCGGCACGGCGAGTTCGCCGATCCGGCCCGCGGCGTCAGTCGTTCGAAGCTCGAAAACTCCACTCATTCCTGTTCGAAACCGTCGGCTCGCGCCTAAGGATTGCGTTCTCCACACCAGCGGCTGTCGAGATCTTCGCAGTCGCTATCGCTGGTGAGGTCAGTTAGATCGTTATCGTCGTGATCGAGACCGCTACTGATGCCGGCACAAATGAGGGCCGCAGGCCACACCCTCCCCAGCCGATTCCTTCGCGTCGCTCACTCCGTTCGCTCCGCTCAGTCATTCACCGTCAGAGCAACGCTCTAACGAGCCTGCACTCGCTTCGCTCGTGCAGACCTCGCACGAGTCGCACGTCTACCGACGTGCTCCCGCGCGCCGACCGCATCCGTCGGGTGCGTGCTCCCCACTCCCCATTCAGTCTTTCGCAAACCGCTCGTAATAGAGCAGACTGAGTGCGGTGCGGCCGTCACGGAGCTCGCCGGCGGCGAGCCCGTCGAGGAGCGATTCGCGGGTGGTCGTCTCGACGCGGATCGACTCGTCGTCGTCGAGGCGCTGTTCGCCGGTCGGTCGACAGCCGCGGGCGACGAAGTGGTGGTGGACCGAGTTCGCGAGACCGTTGAGCGGCTCGACGGTCGTGAGGTGATCGAGGGCGTCGGCCACGTAGCCCGTCTCCTCTTCGAGTTCGCGCCGTGCAGTGATTTCGAGATCGTCGTCGCCTGGCTCGACGGTCCCCGCGGGGAACCCACGGTTCACGTGCCCGACGGCCTCGCGCCACTCCTCGATCACCACCACCCGGTCGTCGGGCGTCAGCGCGAGCACCACGACCGCCGCGGGCTCGTCGACGTAATCGAAGTCGGTCTCGGTGCCGTCGGGGAGTTCGACGGTCTCGCGCACGATATCGAACCCCGGACACGAGTACGCGACGTCGGCGTCGCGGGTCGCCCACACGAGCGGATCGTCCATGCGCTCTCGACTTCCGAGCCGAGAATAAGCGTTGTCGTCGACTTCGATCAGTCGTCGGCGGTCGCCTCGGACGGCTCACCCATCGCTCCCGCGATGTCCTCGCGCTCAACCCCGTCGAATTCGAGCACGAACTCGGGCCCGAACGCCGACGCCGGCGTCTGGAATCCTGGACTGGTCTCGCCGGCCGCCACCCGCCGCGCGGATTCGACGGCAGTGCGCGCAGTCAGATCGTAGGTGTCGGGGGCTTCGAGCCGCGCGGCGACCCGCTTGCCCTCGTCGTTCTCGACCTCGCCCCACACGCGGGTGGTGCTCCGCGCGCGCTCGGCGGCGGTCGGCCCCGAGACGGTCGCGTCGATCACCGTCTTCAGCGCCCGCTGGACCGCAGACGAGCCGAACAGGGGTGCGAGCGCGCCCGTCCGCCGCATCATCGCGACCGCGAGCCGCGGCACGGTGGCGTAGGTCTCGACGTTCGGGATTCCCGTGGTGTAGTACGCCGTCGCGACGTCGCCCCACGGGATCGTCACCGCGGGTTTCGGCCCCGCGCCGAGGTCGATCCGACGGGTCTTCCACGCTGGCGGCACGGTTCGAATCTCGCCGTCGATCCGCGCCGCGCCCGATCGCGAGAGTCCCTCCACGATGGATTTCATGGTGCCGGGCGAGAACGTCCCCATCCCGTCGATCGCGAGCCGGAGCTGTGTCGAGGAGGGGAGCCGACTCTCGAGATACGCCGCGAGGCAGTCCGTTGGCACCACGTCGAAACCCACCCCCGGCAGGAGGGTCACGTCGGCCTTCTCGGCCTCGCGGTCGCGCTCGGCGAGCGCTTCGAAGGCGTCGATCTCGCCGGTGATGTCGAGGTAGTCGGTGCCGCTCCGGAGACACGCCTCGACCATCGGTGCCGCGGTCGCCGAGAACGGCCCCGCACAGTTCAACACCGCGTCGAACTCCCCGAGGTGGGCCTCGATCACGTCCGGATGGTCGAGACTGAACACACGGTGATCGAGATCACGGTCGGTCGCCTGACGCTCTACCGGCTCCGCACGCCGACCCGCGAGCGTGGGCGAGAGCCCCGCCTCGGTGGCGGTCTCGACGATCAACGCGCCGGTGTAGCCGTACGATCCGTAGATCAGCAGCTCGTCGGTCATGGGTCATCTATCGAACGCTGGCGACAAAAACACCCGTGGCCGCTCGTGGTTCGCTGCTGGCGGAACCGCGTCGCCACGATGTGTCGCGATCCGCGTACCGTCACCAGCAAAGACAGCTCGTAGATACTGACTGTCCTCGACACTGCCCAGCGGAAGAACGCGAGGCGTCGGTCGCAGTTTGTCTATCGCGTCATGTGGTTGATCGGATTACCTGACACCGAAATGCGCCACTGACCCGGACCGGGAGGGCAGCGTCGAGGGACGAGCGTTGGGTGGACGACCGACGTGACCGTCCACGGGCGGAATCGTATTCCACGAGCACGCTCGTCGATGAGTAGTCATCGAAGCGACGTACTCTAGTTGTGGTCCGGTAGTGACGGAGCAACCGGTCAGTAGCGCCAGGCGTCGGCGTGTGGGTCGGACGGATGGAGGTTCCGTCTGACCGGCCGCCGACGTATCGCACGGCTCCGCTGGAAGGGAAACTTCGCCGAGAGAGCAGGTCATAAATCACGGAGCAGTTTAACGAATCGGTAGCAGCCGCGGCGTTTGGATTTCCACGAGCCGTCGCACGGGTCGCCGTCTCGGGTGGCTTAAGAACCGGCCGAACATGGGGAGAGTATGAGCGAAAGCGCGACCGGAGCGGCGGGCCGGGGCGAGATCTGGATCGAGAAGTACCGCCCCGAGACGCTCGCGGAGGTCGTCGGCCACGAGGACATCGTGGGGCGGCTCGAAAGCTACGTCGCCGGGAACGACCTGCCACACCTCCTGTTCTCGGGGCCGGCCGGCGTCGGGAAGACCACGAGCGCGATGGCGATCGCGCGCGAGGTGTACGGCGACGACTGGCGCGAGAACTTCCTCGAACTCAACGCCAGCGACGAGCGCGGGATCGACGTCGTGCGCGATCGGATCAAGGACTTCGCGCGCACCAGCTTCGGCGGCTACGACTACCGAATCATATTTTTGGACGAGGCCGACGCGCTCACGAGCGACGCCCAGTCGGCACTCCGGCGCACGATGGAGCAGTTCGCGAACAACACGCGCTTCATACTCTCGTGTAACTACTCCAGTCAGATCATCGATCCGATCCAGTCGCGCTGTGCGGTGTTCCGGTTCGGCCCGCTCGCCGAGGAGGCAGTGGGCGAGTACGTCAGCGGGGTCGCGGAGCGAGAGGGGATCGAGGTGACCGACGACGGCGTCGACGCGCTCGTCTACGCCGCCGACGGCGACATGCGGAAGGCGCTGAACGGGCTTCAGGCCGCGGCCACGATGGGCGGCGCGGTCGACGAGGAGGCGGTGTACGCGATCACGGCGACCGCGCGCCCCGAGGCGATCGAGGCGATGGTCGAGACCGCACTCTCCGGCGACTTCACCGCGGCGCGTGCGAAGCTCGACGATCTCCTGACCGACGCCGGACTGGGGGGTGGCGACGTCATCGACCAGCTCCACCGTTCCGCCTGGGCGTTCGATCTCGACGACGCGGCCACCGTCCGACTGCTGGAGCGCGTCGGCGAGACCGACTACCGGATCACCCAGGGCGCGAACGAACGCCTCCAGCTGGAGGCGCTGCTCGCGTCGCTCGCGCTCGAAGCCGAATAGTGCTCGGCGACGAGAGCGCCGACGGCAGGAACCATATACCCGCCGCCAGTGGGAGGAGTATGTCGTTCGGCGGCGTCGTGATGCCCGCACAGTTCCCCCCGATCACGGCCGGGATGGCCGTCGTGTTCGCGATCACGCTCCTCGCATTCGGGCTGTTCGCGACCGAGCTCGTTCCAGTGGACGTCACTGCGCTGCTCGTGATGGTCGCGCTGATGGTGCTCGAACCGTGGACCCGGGTCTCGATCGAGGAGGGCGTTTCGGGGTTTTCGAACACCGCAACGATCACCGTGCTCGCGATGTTCATCCTGAGCGCGGGCGTCAGCCGCACGGGCGCGGTCCAGCGGCTCGGCGCGTGGATGGCGAGCTTCGCCGGCGACGACGAGCGACGGCAGCTCCTCTCGGTCGTGGGCGTCGGTGCCCTCCCGTCGGGCGTGCTCAACAACACGCCGATCGTCGCCATGCTGATCCCGGCGGTCTCTGACCTCGCGCGCGAGGGCGGCACGTCGCCCTCGAAGCTCCTCATTCCGCTCTCCTATGCGTCGATGGTCGGTGGCATGCTCACGCTGATCGGCACCTCGACCAACCTCGTCGCGAGCGACGTCTCGGCGCGGCTGCTCGATCGCCCGTTCTCGATGTTCGAGTTCACGGGGCTGGGCGCGATCGTCGCCCTCACCGGTGCGGGCTACATCCTGTTCGTCGGCCACCGCCTCATCCCCGAGCGGGTCGCGCCCGGCGAGGGACTGTTAGCGGAGTACGAGGTGACCGAGTACCTCACCGAGGTGGTCGTCGAGCCCGACTCGCCACTAGTCGGGCGAGCGATGCGGGACGTCCACGAACGCGACGTGTTCGACGCCGAGCTCGTTCAGGTGGTTCGTGACGGGGAGTTCCTCGAACCGTTCACCGAGACCGCGCTTCGAGCGGGCGACGCGCTCGTCGTCCGGGCCGGCGTCGACACCATCCGCGATCTCGCCGCGACCGAGGGGCTCTCGATCGCGAACACCGACGTGACCGCGGGCGTCCTCGGAGCGAGCGAGCCGCGGAGCTTCGTCGAGATCGTCGTTCCCACGGGATCGTCGTTCGTCGGCGAGACGCTCGCCGCGTCGTCGTTCCACCACACGTACGACGCGAACCTCCTCTCGATACGCCGCGGGGCCGACCTCCTGCACCACCGGCTGAACCGGGTGACGATCGATCGCGGGGACACCGTTCTCGTTCAGGCAACCGCCGAAAGCATCGAGCGGATGGCGGTCGATCCGGACGTCATCGTCGTCCGCGAGCTCGACGACCCGGACTACCGGACGGGGAAGATCCCGCTCGCCGTCGGCATCGTGCTCGGGGTGGTGGGTCTCGCCGCGCTCGGCGTGCTCGACATCCTCGTCGCGGCGCTGTGTGGCGTCGTCGCGATGGTGTTCGGCGGCGTGCTCGATCCCGACGAGCTCTACGACGCGGTCGAGTGGGACGTCATCGTCCTGCTCGCCGGGCTCATCCCACTGGGAATCGCGTTCGACCAGACCGGGGCGGCCGCACTGATCGGCGCGCTCGTCGCCGAGAGCGCGGCGTACCTCCCGCCGCTCGGCGTGCTCTGGGTCTTTTACGTGATCACCGCGCTCACGACCGCGGTGGTGAGCAACGCCGGCAGCGTCGTGCTCATGATCCCGGTCGGGGTGGCGACCGCCGGCACCATCGGCGCGAACCCGTTCGCGTTCGTGCTCGCCGTCACCTTCGCGGCGAGCGCCGACTTCATGACGCCGGTCGGCTACCAGACCAACCTGCTCGTGTACGGGCCCGGCGGCTACCGGTTCACCGATTATTTCCGGGTCGGTGCGCCGCTACAGGCCCTGCTCTCGGTCGTGACCGTCCTCGGGATCGCCGTGCTCTGGGGGCTGTGAGACGCCGATTTCCGTGAATCGACGGTCGGGTCGTCGCTCAGTTGAGCGTCCAGATCGCGTAGTTCAACGCCGTGGCGAAGGTGACCCACGCGAGATACGGCACCAGCAGGGCGGCGGCGCGGCGATCGATCCGCGAGAATACGGCCATGGTGGCGACGATCGCGACCCACAGCGGAACGATCACGACGAGACCCAGGATCGGGGATTCGAGCCCGAAGAACGCGGGCGACCACGCGAGATTGAGCACGAACTGGACGGTGAACAGTCCGAGGCCAATCCGTACGGCTCGATCGTCGAGACCCGCCCGCCAGATCAGCCACGCGGCGACGCCCTGGAGGGCGTAGAGCAGTGTCCAGACAGGACCGAACACCCAGCTCGGCGGGGTAAAACCCGGCTTGTCGAGGGTCGCGTACCACGTCTCGATCTGCGGGGCCGTGATCAGCCCGCCCGCCGCACCGAGCACGACGCAGGCCCCGACGACGCCCGCGATCGTGAGGAACGGTCGGCGTTCGGGGAGCGCGAGCCGCCCGTCGTGGGTGGTCGACATGGGTCGTCTACGCGGGCCGAACGGTTAGTGCTACCGTCGGGTTGGGTCACGTCTACACTCGCGAAACCGTTCGGTGAGACGACGAATCGGCGCTCCGTGAACGGTACGCAACTGTTTTAGGCGAACGCGGGTATGACGGGATACCATGAGTACGCTCGAAGCCGAGTACCGCCTGGAGTACTTCGAGGAGGAGGGGTTCACCAGAAGGGAGTGTCCCGAGTGCGGTGATTTCTTCTGGACGCGCGACGAGGATCGCGAGACCTGTGGCGAGCCGCCCTGTGCGGAGTACGCGTTCATCGGAAACCCGAGCCTCGACGAAGAATACAGTCTGGAGGAGATGCGCGAGGCGTTCCTCTCCTTTTTCGAGGACCACGATCACGAACGGATCGAACCGTACCCGGTGGCCGCGAACCGGTGGCGTGACGACGTTTTACTTACTCAGGCGTCGATCTACGACTTCCAGCCGCTGGTGACGAGCGGCGAAACCCCGCCGCCGGCGAACCCGCTCACGATCTCCCAGCCCTGCATCCGGATGCAGGACATCGACAACGTCGGCAAGACCGGCCGCCACACGATGGCGTTCGAGATGATGGCCCACCACGCCTTCAACGCGCGCGAGGAGCTCGACGATCCCGACCAGTACGCCTACGAGGGCGAGGTCTACTGGAAGGATCAGACAGTCAGGTACTGCGACGAGTTCTTCGAGGCGATGGGCGTGGACATCGAGGAGATCACCTACATCGAGGACCCGTGGGTCGGCGGCGGCAACGCCGGCCCCGCGATCGAGGTCATCTATCGGGGCGTCGAACTCGCCACGCTCGTGTTCATGTCGATGGAGCAAGACCCCGACGGCGAGTACGAGCTGAAGGACGGCAACACCTACTCGCCGATGGACACCTACATCGTCGACACGGGCTACGGCCTCGAACGCTGGACGTGGGTCTCCCAGGGCACGCCCACCGTGTACGAGGCGATCTACCCCGACATGATCGAGTTCCTCAAGGAGAACGCCGGGATCGATTATACCGACGACGAGGAGGCAATCGTCACTCGGGCAGCGACCTTGGCCGGTCACATGGATATCGACGAGGCCGAGGACGCCGAGCGCGCCCGCGGGACGATCGCGGCGGAGATCGGGGTCGACGTCGACGAGCTCCGCGAGCTGCTCGAACCGCTCGAAGCCATCTACGCCATCGCGGATCACTGCCGGACGCTGGCGTACATGCTCGGTGACGAGATCGTTCCCTCCAACGTGGGCACCGGCTACCTCGCGCGGATGGTGCTCCGACGCACGAAACGGCTGTGTGATACGGTGGGCGTGGACGCACCGCTCGACGAACTGGTGGACATGCAGGCCGAACGGCTGGACTACGAGAACCGGGATACGGTGCGGGATATCGTCCGGACCGAGATCGAGAAGTACCGCGAGACGCTCGAACGCGGCGGGCGACGGGTCCGCCAGCTCGCCGACGAGTACGCCGAACGCGACGAGGCGATCCCCACCGACGAACTGATCGAGCTGTACGATTCACACGGGATTCAGCCCGACATGGTCGCCGAGATCGCCCGCGAGAAGGGTGCCGAGGTATCGGTGCCCGACGATTTCTACAGCCTCGTGGCCGCGCGCCACGGCGACGAGGGGGTGGACGAGACGGCCGAAACAACGGTCGACGAGCGGATCGCCGACCTCCCCGAGACGGAGCGGCTCTACTACGACGATCAGGAACGCACGGAGTTCGAGGCGATGGTGCTCGACACCACAGAGCGCGACGACGGCGGCTACGACGTGGTGCTCGACCGCACCCTCTTCTACCCGGAGGGCGGCGGTCAGCCCGCCGACACGGGGTCGCTCTCGACCGACGACGTGACCGTGGAAGTCGAGGACGTCCAACGAGAAGGCGACGTGATCGTCCACCACGCCGACGAGGACCCTGGTACTGGTGAGTTCGTCCGCGGTCGGATCGACGGCGGGCGGCGGCGGCAGCTAATGGCCAACCACACCGCGACCCACATCGTGATCCACGCCGCGCGACAGGTGCTCGGCGAGCACATCCGCCAGGCCGGCGCACAGAAAGGTGTCGAGCGCTCGCGGATCGACGTCCGCCACTACGACCGAATCGGTCGCGAGCAGGCGAAGGCGATCGAACATCGCGCCAACGCGATCGTCCGCGAGAACGTCTCGGTCACCCAGGAGTGGCCCGACCGCCACGACGCCGAGGACGAGCACGGGTTCGACCTCTATCAGGGCGGGATCCCACCTGGCGAGCGGATTCGACTCATTCACGTCGCCGAGGACGTCCAGGCCTGCGGGGGGACCCACGTCGCCCGCACCGGGGACATCGGCACGATCAAGCTCCTGAACACCGAGCGTGTGCAGGACGGCGTCGAGCGGCTCGCCTTCGCGGCGGGCGAGGCGGCGATCGAGGCGACCCAGGACATCGAGGACGCGCTCTCGGGGGCGGCCGAAACACTCGACGTCACGCCGAGCGAGGTCCCCGAGACCGCCGACCGCTTCTTCACCGAATGGAAGGAGCGCGGCAAGCGCATCGAGGACCTCGAAGCCCAGCTCGCGGAGGCCCGTGCGGCGGGTGGCGTCGGCGAGGAGGTCGATCTCGGCGACGCGACCGCCGTCATCCAGCGCGTGGACGCCGCGCCAGACGAGCTCCAGGCGACCGCGACCGCGATCGTCGAGGGTGGCGAGGTCGCCGTGGTCGGGAGCGCCGCCGAGGGCGCGCAGTTCGTGGTCGCCGTACCGGAAGGAGTGGCGATCGACGCGGGCGACGTCGTCGGCGAGCTGGCCGCGCGGGTCGGCGGCGGCGGCGGCGGCCCGCCGGACTTCGCCCAGGGCGGCGGACCCCAGGTCGAGGAACTCGACGCGGCGCTCGACGCGGCTCCCGACGTGCTTCGCCAGGTATCGAACGCCTGAGAATGCCGGAGCTGAGTTCGATCATCGAGGACGATCGCCGGAACGCCGCCGTCGGATGGGCGCTCTGTGTCGTCCTCGGGCTCGCGGCGGTCGGGAGCGCGTTCGCCGACCCGCTGTGGACGGGCTTCGCCCTCGCCGGGATCGCCGTTGCGGTCGTCCCCGCCATCGCTTACCGCGATGCGTCGGTGCTGCCGCCGTGGGAGGCGATCGCGGTCGTCGTGATACCCGTCGTGATCGCCTTCCTCGACGTGCCAACCGTGCTCGGGGAGATCACGACCGCTCTCGCGGTCGTCGCGCTCGCGGCGCTCTGTGTGGTCGAACTCCACGTGTTCTCGTCGGTCGCAATGACTCCGCGCGTCGCTGCCGTGCTCGTGGTGCTCGTGACGATGGCGACCGCGGGTCTCTGGACCATTCTCCAATGGGTCGCGGACGTCGCGTTCGGGACGGGGTATCTCACGGACATCCCGGGAGTCATGTGGGATCTCGTGATCGCAACCGCGGTCGCCGTCCTCGGCGGGCCGCTGTTCGGGCTGTACCTGCGCGTGCACGCCTCGACGGGCGATCGCGCGCTCGACATCGGGAGGCGATCGGGGTGACGCTCCGCGAGCGTCTCGCCGACGAGGAGTCGCTGCGACTCCTCACACGGACGCTCCAGCTGGCGCTCGTCGGAATCGTCTGCTACGGGGCGGTCACGCTGAACGTCGGGCTCGTCGTCAACGCCGGCGTCTCGCTCGGGGTCACGTTCCTGCCGGCGGTGCTCGAACGCAAGTACCGGCTGCCGATGAACGCGGGACTCGTGCTCTGGATCACGGGCGCGGTGTCCCTCCACGCGATCGGTGCGCTCGGGCCCTACGAGTGGTTCGGCTGGTACGACTCGGTGACCCACACTCTCTCGGCGAGCGTCGTCGCCGGCGCGGGGTACGCGAGCGCGCGGGCGCTCGACGTTCACTCCGCCGAGATCGAGATCCCATCCCGATACATGCCGGGGTTCATCCTGACGTTCGTGCTCGCGTTCGGGGTGCTCTGGGAGGTCCTCGAGTTCGGGTTGGGCGGAGCGGCGAGCCTCGTCGGCGGCGAGGCGGTGCTCGCGCAGTACGGCGTCGACGACATCGTGTTCGACCTCCTGTTCAACGCCGTCGGGGCGATCCTCGTCGCTGCGCTGGGCACGCAGCGGCTCAGAGGTGTGGCGAGCGCGCTCGCGGATCGGCTCGGCACGCACACTGGGCAGTGAACCGCCAGCGACCCCTCACGCGCTCGTTCGCTCGGCCGCCAGCGAACCGATCAGTCCTCGACGAGCGATGCCTTCGCCGCTCGCGGGAGGCACTTGATCGCGTGTTCGCGCGAGAGCGCCGCACCCTTCTCGTCGAACGTCTCGACGTGACGGAGTTCGACCGGCGTCCGACCGCGGGTGTACTTCGCGCCCTCGCCCGCGTTGTGCTCACTCACCCGGCGTCTTCTCGCGGGCGCAGCCCGCTCGAATGGTCCGAGGCGGCTTCGCCGCCTCGCTAGTCGACATCAGTCGTGTAGCCCGTATAGAGACTGCCGTCGTGACACTCGACGACGTAGACGTGATGGGGCATGCGGTGCCCTCGGAGGACCGCCCTCAAGCGTTTTTCGCCCGTTCCTTGGCCGCCTCGGCGATGCCCGCGTTCGCCGCACAGCCAGGACACGCGAAGATCCGGCCGTGTTCGTCGGCGAAGACGCGCTCGAACCGATCCGAGACGTGCGCGCCGCAGTGGTCACACTCTGACATGGGGACTCGTCGACAGTGACGGCTGTCAACGATTCACGATACGGGTCGGAGCGGTAAATATCCTCCCCGAACGGCCGTCGGCTGCGCATTACCGCCCCGCCGGACGCCGGATCGACTCCGGTCTATCCGTCGCGCGCCGCATCGATCGCCCGCGCCACCAGGCCGGCCTGTGCGCCCGCCACGAACCCCGCATCGACGTTCACGGTCGTGAGGACGGTGCACGACTGGAGAAGGCCCGCGAGCGCGGCCTCGCCGTCGCCGCCGTGGCCGTAGCCCGACGCCACGGGGAGCCCGATCACCGGCACGTCGACGAGCCCCGCCAGAACGGTGGGGAGTGCGCCCTCGCGGCCGGCGGCGACCACGAGCACGTCGGCCCGCCTGAGATCGTCGAGTCGGTCGAGCGCCCGGTGAAGCCCCGCCACGCCGACGTCGTCGATCCGTTCGACCGTCGCCCCCATCTCCGCCACGGCGGCGGCAGCCTCGCCCGCCGGCTTCGTGTCGGCAGTTCCAGCCGTCACCACCCCGACGACCGCGTCGAGGTCGGGCGGGTCGTACTCGGCCGCACGCGCCCGGAATACACCCGTTCGTTCGTCGAATTCCGTGGTCGCATCGGGCCGATCGGCGGCGAGGCGGTCGTGGACCGTGTCGGCGATCGGCTGGTCGACCCGCGTGGCGAGCCCGTGGCCGGTCGTCTCGACGGCGAGTGAAACGAGCTCCGCGACCTCGTCGGCCGATTTGCCGTCGGCGAGCACCGCCTCGGGCACGCCACGTCGGTGTTCGCGGGCGGCGTCGAACCGGCCCGCCTCGCCGGTCGCGTAGCCCGCGAGCCGCGCCTCGGCCGCCGTCACTGACAGTTCGCCCGCCGCGAGGGCTTCGAGCGTCTCGCGCATACCCCCGATCGGTGCCCGACACACTACACCCCATCGACTCGTGGACCACGAACCCCGCCGAGAACCCCGCAATCGAACGATTATGGGAACGTTTATAAAGAACGCTTTGAAACAAGGCTGCGTATGGCAGACCTGATCGTCAAAGCCGCCGTGAAAGAAGAGCTCAACGACATGAACGTCGCGTCGGACTTCTACGACGCACTCGACGAGGAAGTCTCGACCCTGCTCGACGACGCAGCCCGACGCGCCGACGAGAACGACCGGAAGACGGTCCAGCCGCGCGACCTGTAAGTCGGTCGACCCTCCTCAGTATTTTCCGCCGGCCAGCCGTGGCTCCACGGATCGGCGTCGACACGCTCAAGACCACTCGTGGGCTGGCTCGGCTATGGTCACGGTCGAGGTCGTCGGGAGCGACACTCACGAGATCGACGTCGACGGGACGTACGCCGACCTGCTCGACGCCGTCGGGCTGGGGCCCCACGAGGCTACCGTGTTGGTCGACGGCCGGCCCGTTCCCGAGGACCGCGCAATCGACGCCGAGCACGTTCGGGTGCTCCGGCTGATCAAGGGCGGGTGATCGTCGAAGGCGGCTGACCCACACGGCTTTGTCGCGCGACGCCCAAGGGAGTCCATGTCCATCGCGCAACTCGACTTCGAACTCCCGAACGCCGGTTCGGGGCCCGACCCGCTCTCGCTCGGCGCGTTCGCCGCCGATCACGACGCGATCGTGCTCCTCTTCCAGCGCGATTATCACTGTGGCAACTGCAAAGCACAGTTAGAGGACGTCGCCGAACGTTACGACGAGTTCGCCGATCGCAACGCCGCCGTCGTCTCGATCCTGCCCGAGCCGAAGGCCCGCGCCCGCGAGTGGCAGGAGTCGTTCGAGCTTCCCTTCCCGCTGCTCGCGGATCCCGATACTGAGGTCGGCGAGCAGTACGACCAGCCGACGCGGTTCGGCGCGCTCGGCGAACTCCACGACCTCGTCGGCCGGATGCCACAAACTGTCATTCTCGACACCCGCAACGACGCGCTCGACGCCCACTCGATCCACGAGGGCGATTCGCCGTCCGACCGCCCCTCGATCGACGCGGTGCTCGGCGAACTCGACGACCTGCTCGCGGCGTGACGAGGGTTCGCCCGGCCCGTCCCGAGGAGCTTCCGGCAGTGATGGGCGTGCTGGACGGTGCGGCGCTCGCGGTCGAGGCGGACGCGGTTCGCGAAGCGATCGATCGCGGGGCGGTGCTGGTCGCGGTCGCCGACGGCCGAGTGCTCGGTGCGTGCGTTCTCGACGGTCGAGAGATCACGGCGATCGCGGTCCGGCGCGCGCGGCGCGACCAGGCGATCGGCACGCGCCTCGTCGAAGCGGCCGCGGAGCGCTACGTGACGGACGAAGACGAACTGATCGCCGAGTTCGATCGCGGCGTGCGGCCGTTCTACGAATCACTCGGGTTCGCGATCGAGCCGGCCGATGAACCGGGGCGATTTCGGGGCCGTCTCGGTTGAGCGAGCACCGGCGATCCGGCTCCGCTCCTGCACTATTCGTAGGTGTGCGTGTACCCGCCGTCGAACAGTAGATCGCCGCCGTTCAGGTGCTTCGCGTGGCCGGAGAACCCGAAGACGAACAGGTTCGCCACTTCGGCGGGCGTCATCATCTCCTTCGTGCGCGCCTGGCCGAGCATCACGTCCTCGACGACCCTCCGCTCGTCGATCCCTCGCTCGGCGGCGGTGTCCTCGATCTGGTTCACCATCAGCGGCGTCAGGACGTAGCCGACGCTCACCGAGAAGCCGCGCAGGCTGCCCGCTCCCTCGGCGGCGATCGAGCGGGTCAGCCCGTGGAGCGCGTGTTTCGCGGTGATGTACGATGCCTTGTCCTGGGTCGCGTAGTGGCCGTGGACCGAGGACATGTTCGCGATCGCGCCGACGCCGTCCTCGGTTGCCTCGATGTGCGGGATGGCGTGTTTCGCGACCAGGAACGGCGCACGCACCATCACCGACTGCATGACGTCGTAGCGCTCCATCGGGAAGTTCTCGATCGCGGCGATGTGCTGGAGGCCGGCGATGTTGGCGACGTAGCGGAGGTCACCACGGTCGGCGGCCCCGTCGACGGCGCGTTCGACCGCCTCGTCGTCGGTGAGGTCGGCGGGTGTGGCGACGAACTCGCCAGGTACTCCGAGGTCGTCGGCGAGGTTCGCGGTCGCGTCGAGATCCTCCTCGTCGACATCGATGCCGACGGTCGTGAGGCCGTTCGCGGCGAGCGCGAGCGCGGTCGCCTCGCCGATCCCCGAGGCCGCCCCGGTGACGATCGCCACGGTGTCGGGCGTGAAGCGGGGATCGTCGAGCACGAGGAGGTCGTCGGTGGTCAATTCCGGTTCGTCGATCTCGAAGTCGTCGTCGGTGCTCATGTCGTGGTCTCCGTTCGATCGCACGCCGAGGACGGACGGGCCGTGCTCGGCGGCTGGTCGGTGTCGCGATACGTCCGGGGTCGATCGATGGACCCGTCGTGTCGGTTCGTGAGCTGTGGTCGGTTCATCGGTAATGATCCGTTCAGCGGCGGCGTTCGAGCTGGCGTGCGGTCCACGAGGCGACCGTTCCGCCCAGTCGATTCCGAAGCGTGCCCAACAGCCCGTTCGGGACGTAGAGCACGAACAGAACGAACAGCAGGCCGAGATACAGGCTCGCGTGCCCATTGAGAAACGCCTCGATGGCTCCCTGGACCGTGACCCCGCCGACGAGTTCGGTCGCGAGCACGTCCGCCGGCACGTGTTCGCGGAGATAGGGCAACAGGCCGCCGCCAGCGCCGGCGGTCGAGAGGAACTCCCGGACCGACTCATCGAACAGCCGGCCATAGAGCGGCCCCACGAGCGTGCCGAACCCGCCGATGATCGAGGCGAGCAGCGCGTCGCCCGCCACCAGGAAGTAGAAGGTGTCGTCGGGCGTGACCGACCGCTGGAACCCGGCGAACAGCGCGCCCGCGATCCCGGCGAAGAAGCCAGACACCGCGAACGCCGCGAGCTTGTACCGGAAGGTGTCGTAGCCGACGGCACGGGCGCGCTCCTCGTTCTCGCGGATCGCGACCATCACCCGGCCGAACGGCGAGTGGAGGATCCGCTGCATCGCGAGATAGCAGACCACGACGACGCCCCCGATCGCGTAGTACGACACCTCGCCCGCCGACAGCGAGATCGCTCCCAACAACCCCTCGATCTCGTCGCCCGTGAGCTGGCCGATGGCCACGTTGAGCGAGTCGATGAACGGAACGCCGATCTCGAAGCCGCCGCGCTCGCCCGTGACGAACACGCCGTCACGCGGGTTCGAGCCGACGTAGTTCCACCCGCGGACGAACACGTAGAGCACCTGGGAGAAGCCGAGCGTGATCATCGCGAAGTACACCCCCGAGAGCCGGAACGAGACCGCGCCGATGGCGATCGCGAGCACGAGTGCGGCCAGTCCGGCGAGCACGAGCAACAGCATGAACGACGTGCCCGCGGGCACGAGGGGTATCTTCCCGTTGGCCGCGAGCACGACGAAGTACGCGCCCGCACCGTAGAAGGCGGCGTGGCCGAAGGAGAGATAGCCCGTGTAGCCGCTGATGAAGTCGAAGCTCATCGCGAACAGCCCGAAATAGAGGACTGCGGTCATCGTCTCGACGTCGGGCAGCAGCGCCACCGCCTCCGCGCCGACCGGCGAGATCGTGAGCAGCGTGTGGATGCCGGGGTACAGCGCGAAGAGGACGATCACGACGAGATGGGCGACGTGCTCGCGGGCGTACCGCGCGAGCCAGCTGTCGCTCGTCCGCTCGACGGCCACCTCGGTCTCGGTCGGGGTGCTAATGGCCCCCCACCTCCGCGAGGCCGAACAGGCCCTGTGGGCGCACGATCAGGGTGATGACGAGGATCAGGAAGATCGTCATCTCGGGCAGCCCGGTGAACTCGATCGCGTTCTGGAACCACCACGTCATCGTGCTGTCGACGAGGCCGACGAGCAGTCCTGCGACGACCGTACCCCGGAACGTGCCGAGTCCGCCGACGATCACCACGACGAACGCGGGTAGCAGGGTTTCGGAGGCCAGCGGGACGCTCGCGCCCCACGTCGCGTCCCACGCCAGTAGCGTGCCCGCGACGCCCGCGATCCCCACGCCGAGCGCGAACACCACCGTGAAGACGCGCCGGACGTCGATCCCGAGCGCGTCGACCATCTCGCTATCCTCACTGCCTGCGCGTACGACGAGCCCGTACCGCGTTCGAGTGAGGAAGGCGTAGATCGCGAGCACGGTGACGAGGCCGAACCCGATCTGAAACAACGCGAGCCCGCTGACACTCACCGGACCGAGCCCGATCGACTGCGTGAGAATCGGGGGTTTGGTTCCGAGTGCAGCCTGCCAGTCGCTGATGGGTTGAAGTCCGTAGAACGACACCACGATTCTGGCGAGCTCGTCGAGCACGAGCGTCAGACCGAAGGTGAGCAGGATCTGGTAGATCGGCGGGCGATCGTACAGCGGCCGGATGAGACCCACTTCTAAGAGACCGCCGAAGGCCGCGAGCAGCCCGAACACGGCCACCACGGTCACGAAGAAGAGCGCGAGGGTGGTCGGCCCGCCTCCGCCGACCAGCACGACGAGGATCGCACCGCCGAGGTACGCGCCGATCATCGTGAGCGAGCCGTGCGCGAAGTTGAGCACGCCCATCAGCCCGAAGATCAGGGTGAGGCCGGCGGCGATCATGACGTAGAGCGCCGCCTTCGCGAGTCCGTCGACGAACACCCGCGCGAGGGTTCTTGGTTGAAGGAACTGGCCGAGGGCGTCGCCGATCTGGAGCGCGACCGGACCGCCGAGCAATGCGAGGGGGCCGTCGATCATGCCGAGAGATACCCCCGGAGCGCCTCGTCGTCGCTGCTCACGTCGTCGGTGTCGCCGTTCGCGACGACCCGACCGTTGTCGAGCACGTAGAACCGATCGGCGAGATCGAGCGCGAGCGGGAGGTTCTGCTCGACGAGCAGTATGGTGGTGTCGCTCGCGACGTCGGCGATCGCCTCGGCGACCGACGCGACGATCTGGGGAGCGAGCCCCTCGCTCGGCTCGTCCACGAGGAGGAGATCGTTCCCGCCGACGAGACCGCGCGCGATCGCGAGCATCTGCTGTTGGCCGCCCGAAAGCGTTCCCGCCTTCCGGTCCGCGAATCGTTCGAGATCCGGAAACGTCTCGAAAGCGGTGGTGCGGGCGCGTTCGGTCTCGTCGGCCGGTGCGGCGATCCGGACGTTCTCCGCGACGGTGAGTTCGGCGAACATCCGCCGTTCCTCGGGGATCCAGCCGATCCCTGCCTCGGCGACCTCGTGTGTCCGCCGCCCGATCAACTCCATGTCGCGATATCGAATCGATCCCTCGCGCGGCGGGGTGAGCTGGAGGATCGAGCGCAGCGTCGTGGTCTTCCCGACGCCGTTGCGCCCGACCAGCGCCACCACCTCGCCCTCGCGAACGTCGAGCGAGACGCCTTCGAGCACGTGGCTCTCGCCGTAGTAGGTGTGGACGTCGGAGAGAGAGAGCAGCGGTGCCGACCCGGTGTCGGCCTCGCTCGCGGCACTTCCGTCGGTGTCCGTCGCCTCGGCGTCCGTCATCTCGCCGTCAGTCGAGTCCGGCTGTGTGTCGGCGCTCACGCCGCGCTCCCCTCCGGGTCGGTCGTGTCGTTCGGGCCTCGCTCGCCGCCCGACGTGTCGTCCGCGCCCGGTTCGTACCCGCCGAGGTACGCCTCCTGAACGGCGGGGTCGTTTCGGACGGTTTCGGGATCGCCGTCGGCGATGATCGCGCCCTGATGGAGGACGACTACCCGCTCGGAGACGTTCATCACGATGTCCATGTTGTGTTCGACCAGCAACACGGCGTGATCGTCGGCCACGTCGTCGATCAGCGCGATGATCTCGTCGACGCTCTCGCTCGATACACCCGCATTGGGTTCGTCGAGCAGGAGGACGTCGGGATCGCCCGCGAGCGCGATCGCGACCTCGAGCTGGCGCTTCTCGCCGTGGCTCAGCGTCGACGCCACGGTGTCGGCCGCGCCGGCGAGCCCGACGCGTTCGAGGATCGTGTAGGCCTCGTCAACGTACCGATCGAACGATCCGGCGTTGCGCCACAGTTTGAACGAGTCCGATCCGTGGGCCTGGGCCGCGATCCGGACGTTTTCGAGAACGGTGCTCGTCGGAAACACGTTTGTGATCTGGTACGACCGGTGGAGACCGGCCGCCGCGGTCTCGTGTGGAGCTGCCCCGGTCACGTCCTGCGGGTCCTCGCCGCCGAGCTCGATCGTCCCCGCAGTGGGTTCGAGCGCACCGGTCAAGAGGTCGAAGAACGTGGTCTTGCCCGCGCCGTTCGGCCCGATCAGCGAGCAGAGTTCGTCCTCAAGCACGAAATCGACGTCGTCGACCGCGGTCAGTCCCCCGAACCGCTTCGTGAGTCCTCGGGTCCTCAGCATGCCTCAGAGCGAACAGCCCATCTCGGAGCTGTCCTGGGGGATCGTGGTCTGATCGGCTGGCACAGTCGCGATGGGGTCGCTCGGCTTGATCGCGGCGTCCCAGTTGTCGTTGTCGTTCGGGACGCCGTTCGCGAGCGTCATTGCCGAGCGCGCCTGGTTGTTATAGCGCTGGAAGGTGTATGCACCCTCGCCCTTCGGCGTGTCGGTGACGGTCATCCCGCGGAGCGCGCTCGCGATATCCTCGCCGTCGGTCGAGCCGCTCGCCTCGACCGCCTGGACGATCGACGAGGCGGCCGTGAACGTACCCGACGTGAAGAGGTCGGGCACCACGCCGTAGGATTGGGTGTAGCTGTCGACGAACGAGTTGTTGATCTCGTTGTCGTACTGGTTCCAGTGATACCGGGTGGTGAACGGCCCGAGATTGGTCCCTTCGAGTTTCTCTGCCGTGAGCGGTTCGCCGAGCACCTTCTGGAGCGTCTGGCCGATGATCCCCACCGTGATCTGGGTGGCGAACCCGCCGAACACCCGGTAGGAGTAGTCGCCGTTGAGGAACGTGGTGAACAGTTGCGGGAGCGTCGAGACGGTGAACCCGGCGACGATCCCCTCCGCGCCCGCCTCCTCGGCGTTGTCGAGCAGCCCCTGCCACTCGGAGTACCCCTGCGGGACGAACTTCTCGCCGACGATCTCGACGTCGTTGGCTTCGAGCACCGTCCGGTAGTTGTTGACGACCGCTTTCCCGAAGCTGTAGTCCGCACCGAACAGGTACACCTTCGAGACGTCGCTGTTCTGGGCGACGTAGCGCCCACCCGACCGGGCGTCCATCGCGGTGTTCTCGCTCGCCCGGAACAGGTACTCGCCACACGTCTCGCTGCTCGCGGTGATGTCGGCCGAGGCGGCGGGCCCGATCATCGTCGGGACCTGCGCCTGGTTCGTGACCGTGGTGGCGACCTGCGAGGCCGCCCCCGAGGACGAACAGCCGAAGAGCATGTCGACTTCTTCATCTTGGACGAGGCTGGTCGCGAGCGACTGCGCGCGGCTGGCCTGCAGCTGGGTGTCCCGCACGATCAGCTCGTAATCGACGCCACCGACGGTCGCGGTCTTCGTTCCCGTCTTGGCGTCGGCGGTGAACCCCTCGTCGCTCTTGTAGTTGAACCCCTCGTAGAACCCCCAGAGCGACTGCTGGCCGTAGTACTTCAGATCGCCCGTGAGCGGCTGGAGGACGCCGATCTTCACGGTTCCCGACGCTCCACCGCCCCCACCGGTCGTCGTCCCGTCCCCACCGGCCGTCTCCGTCCCCTCGGGACTGTTCGTTTCGGTTCCGCCGTCACCGCTCGTCTCGGTTCCGTCCCCGCTCGCCGTCTCGGTCGCACCGCCGCTCTCGGTCGACGTCTGAGTGTCGTTCCCGCTGCCACCGCCACTACCGCCGCCGTCCGTTCCGTTGCCACCCGAGTCGTTGCTCCCGCTGCCGTTTCCGCCGGCACAGCCCGCAAGGCCGGAGACCCCGGCAGCACCGAGTGCCGCGACCACCTGTCGACGCGTGATGTCGTTCGTGTTCATGACACGTGGTATGAAACACCTGCCACACCCTCAACCCCGATGTTCACATGTTAATCCGGTGCGCCCGCGCTGGCCGGTTCGGGCGAGCGTGCTAACATGTGAACCACACCCTATTCGGTGACTGAAATCGAGATGTCGACATGGCACTTCGGGCTCACGACGTGACGGCGCGCGACGGCCTCTCGCTCAACCTCTGGGAACGATCCCCCGCAGACGACGGCGACGAAGCCGTGCTCTTCGTCCACGGCAGCATCACCTGCGCACGGGCGCTGTTCGCCCCGCCGGTCGCGGGCGACGACTCGTACTCGTGGCTCGCCGCCCCTGGAGAGCGCGGTCGAACGGCGTTCGCGCTCGACATCCGGGGGTACGGCGACAGCGACCGTCCGTCCGAGATGGACGAACCGCCCGAGGAGAACGGCCCGCCAGTCCGGGCGGATCTCGCCGCGAACGACGCTGCCGACGCACTCGAATTCGTCCGCGAGCGTTTCGACACCGTGCATCTCGTCGGTGTCTCGTGGGGCACGAACGTCTGCGGACGGCTCGTCGAACGTGACGCGCCCCCCATAGCTTCCCTCGTCCAGTGCGCGCCGGTCTACCGGACGCCCTACGACGTTGAGGACGGCCTCGCGGCGCTCGGGCTCAACCCCGATCTCGACGCCTACTACTATCAGGACCGCGCAACCGTCGAAAGTCGCCAGGGCGAGGACGCAAACGACGCACTGTTCGAGGCGATCTGGCGAACCCAGATCGAGTCGAACCAGGGCGTCGACGAGAGCCGGTATGTCGCTCAGACGGGTGCGCTCGCGGACTTCGCCGACTGCTGTGCCGACGAGCCGCCGTACGACGCCGCGAACATCGACGCCCCGACGCTCGTGGTTCGCGGCTCCGACGACGCGATCTCGTGGCGCGCGGACGCGACCGCGCTGTACGACGAACTCGGGACCCTCGATGCAGAATACCTCGAACTCGCGGCCGCGGACCACTACGCCATGCATGGCAAGCGCCGCAGTGCGCTCTACGACGCCGTGAACCGCTTCCACGACCGGACGTGAAGTGCCGCTTGAGGGATGCGGTGTGAAGCGGTCGGTACGTTCCGCCGACGCGATACCGTCTCTTTCGACGGGCGAACGCCTTTTTGCGCGTTCCAATGTACGAACGTCATGATCGACCTCCCGTGGAGCAGGGACGACAGGGAGACCGGGGAGGATGGCACCGACTCGGTCGACGACCACGCCGACGCCGCCGTTGTCTGCAAGTTCCAGGACGGAACCCTGACCGTGTACGAAGACCGGGTGGTCATCGAGCGCGTCGGACGTTCGACGTTCGACGACGAGACGATTCCGGCCGCCGAGATCCAGGGGATCGACTATTCCGAGGGCATCACCATCGGCTACCTCCAGGTGGAGCAAACCGGCGTCGAGATCGACGTTGGCGGACTGCTCAGCGATCCGGTCAACGAGAACACGGTTCACTTCGACCGGGGGAATCGCGAGTGTGCGCGGACGGCCCGCGACGAGATACTGTCGCTGGCCCGAACCTGAGCCACGGGTGCGTCGCGGAGCGGTTGTCGACCGACGATCGCTTGGTCAGTCCGGCGACTCCGATCGCTCGTCATCGGGGTCGTCGAGATCGTCGAGCGCGTCGACCACCCGCGAGAGCACGCGTTCCTGGCCGCGCCGGAGCGTGTTCGAGACCGCGGGCTTCGAGACGTCGAACTCGTCGGCGAGCGCTCCGAGGTCGGCGCTGCGCGGCCGGTCGAAGTAGCCACCGTCGACGGCGGCTTCGAGAGTCTCGCGTTCAGTCTCAGAGAGATCGCGACAGCCGTCGACGAGCGTCATCGCCGCACCCACCGACTGAACGTACCCACCCATCTCGGGGAGACCGACCTCCTCGCGCGCCTCGACGGTAAATTCGTTGTCGGTTTCGAGCGCCGCCAGCGCGGCCTCGGCGGCCCCCTCGCCGTCGAACCCCACCTGCCAGCGCTCGCTCCCCGACTCGATGTGGAACGGGCCCGTGACGTAGCCGTCGTGGTCGCGGATCGTGCCCATCGCGTTCGTCGTCGGGATGGTCGAGCGAATCCGGGCGACGCCGTCGCGTTTGGCCACTAGGTCGTACTCGTGGATCTGGTCGTGCTCACGGAGCGTCCCCAGTCCTCTGTCGAGGGTCGCGCGGTCGCCGCCGTCGACCACCATCCTGGTCTCGAGCTTCGCCGCCGTGCGGTCGAACTCCCAGTTGAGCGTCGAGAACGCCACATCGTGATCGTCGGTCGCCGCGATGTATGGACAGTCGTACTGCTCGACGTCGAGGGTGAGATCGATCATGGCCCCGGTGTATCACTCATGATTTTTCGCTCGCCGGCAAAACGCTTTCGCCCCGACGAACGTGAGGTCGTGTGGCGGCTTACGACCGAACTCAGTACTCCCACCGCCGCTCGATCCGTGCGGCGATCTCGGAGTGGGTGTTACGCAGCGCGTCGACCTCCGTCTCGCCGTCGACGTTGACGACGTGAACCTCACCCCGACGCTCGGTGTAGACGTCCTGGAAGTCGTAGACGACCCCGACGACGTCGACGCTATCGGGGACATCCTCGCTCTCGACGAGCGCCGCGACCTGGCGATCGACGTTGTACTCCACGAGCCGGTCGATGGCCTCGGTGCGACGCACGTCCGCGGGGAGCGCCTCGACGCCCGCTTCGAGGTGGGGGGTCAGCAGTCCGATGCAGTGTTCGATCCCGGCGGGCTCGCCAGCCCCGTCGCCGCTGATGGCGTCGTACGCCGCCGTGACGGCCCCACAGCCCGTGTGGCCGACCACGACGGCGGTCTCGGTGTCGGTGTGGGCGATCGGGTACAGGACGTCCCCCGAAACGACTTCCCCGGCGTCGGTCCGCTGGCACACTCGATTCCCGATGTTGGCACACGTGAAGACGTGTCCTGGCTTGTCGTTTTCCCACATCTGGTCCTGAAGCACCCGGGAGTCGGCACAGCAGACCGTGACGACTGCCGGCCGCTGTGAGTCCTGCACGTCGTCGAATCGATCCCCGAACTCCTCGGCGTGATCGGCGTTTCGCTCCAGTAGTTCGACAACCGTCTGGTCCATGGCTATCCGGAACCCACCCGTCGAATATACTTCTTCGGTCCTAGACGAGCGGCGCGACGAGGTCACGGCCGGCGTCGAGCAGTTCGTCGACCCGTTCTTCACTACTTGCTTCGGCGTACACCCGAAGGACGGGTTCGGTCCCACTCGGCCGAACGAGCAGCCACGCCCCGCTCTCCAGCAGGATCTTGAACCCGTCTTTCGTGACCACGTCCGCAACCGCCTCGCCCGCGACCCGCTCGGGAAGCTCCCCCTCCAGATCGTCGAGCACGCGCGTCTTCTCGTCGTCGGGGCAGTCGACGCTGATCTTCGACTGATGGATCGCGCCGTGTTCGTCGAACAGCCGATCCACCCGGTCGTCGAGCGGTTCTTCCTGTGCGGCGGCCGCCGCGAGCAGCGCCAGCAACACGCCGTCCTTTTCGCGGACGTGCCCGCGGATCGAGAACCCGCCCGACTCCTCGCCCCCAATCAGGGCCTCGGCCTCGCCCATCGCCTCCGCGACCCACTTGAATCCGACCGGCGTCTCGACTACGTCCTCACCGTGGGCCTCGGCGATCCGGTCTATCAGGAACGTCGTCGAGACCGTGCGGACAGCCGGGCCGGCGTCCGATTCGAGGAGGGAGTCATAGATCGCGGCGAAAAACAGGTTCTCGTCGAGGTAGCCCCGCTCGGGCGTGACGACCGCGAGCCGATCGGCGTCGCCGTCGTTCGCGATCCCGAGGGCGGCGTCGCCCGTCCGGACGCACTCGGCGAGTTCCGCGAGGTGCTCGGCGCTCGGTTCCGGTGGCGTCCCGCCGAAGTCGTCGCGCTGCTCGCAGTGGAGTCGATCGACGTCAGCACCCGCGCGTTCGAGTAGCGCGTCGGTCACGCCCCGCCCGCTGCCGTACATCGCGTCGTAGGCGACCGTCACGCCGTCGAGAAAGGCGTCGTCGCGCGACACACCCGCTCGATCGGCCACGAGGTCGTGCGCGTGGTCTGCGTGTGAGTCGACGAAATCGATCTCCTCGACGGTGCCCCACTCCGGCTCGGGGAGCGGGTCGGGCTCGGCGAGGTTGGCCTCGATCCGCTCGGTCACGTCGGGGAGTGCGGGCGCGCCGTCGTCGGGGATGAACTTCACGCCGTTGTACTCGGGCGGGTTGTGGGAGGCGGTGACCATCAGTCCGCCCGCGAGATCGCGATCGACGATCATCCACGCGAGCAGCGGTGTCGGGCGGTCGCGTTCGGGGAGGAGAACGTCGAACCCGTTGGCCGCGAGTACACGAGCGAGTTCTTCGGCGAATCCTCGCGAACTCTCGCGGGCGTCGTAGCTCACCGCCACCGGCGCGTCGTGGCCCGCTTCCCGGAGGTGGGTGGCGACCGCCTGACCGACCATTCGCACCCGCGGCGCGGTGAAGGTGTCGAGGGTCGCGCGCCAGCCGTCGGTCCCGAACGAAATGGCGTCCATAGTGTGGCTGTCCGCCCCGCGAACAAAAGTCCCCCGTCAGACGCGGCTGCCTCGCCGCTGTCAAGCAAACGGCCACAGCGGCTTTTGCCAACGACTATTCGATGGGGACTCGCACTCACCCTATCGATGCGGCTCATCAAGCTCATCGTCCCCGACGACGACCGCGAGGCGGTTCTCGACGTGCTCCGCGAGGAGGACATCGATCGCGTCGTCACCCGGGAGGCGAGCGAGCGCGATTCGTCGACGCTGGTGGAGTTTCCCTTGCCGACCCAGGCCGTCGGGTACGTTCTCGACGAACTCCGTGAGGCGGGGTTCGACGACGGGCGCTACAGAGGTGGTCGGTGCGGACGTTCTCGGCGGCCAGCGTTCGGTCTCGGTCACCGTGAGTCGACCCGCCGACCGATCGTATCCGGATCTCCCGCAGGCGCTCGCACGGGCGATCGAGGACCGGACCGGGACGTCGGTGGCAGTCGAGGTGACCATCCACGACCGACGGGAGTTCGAACCCCGCGGGGAGCGTTCGGGCGGTTCGCCGGTGTCGCTGCGTTCGAGCGATGGCGGATCGCCCGGTAGCGCCATCCGTCCGGCGATCGCCCGATAGCGTCGCCGCGGACCGGCACCGATCGCGGTTCGTGGTCCGCCGCCACACCAGTAGGGTCTTGACGCGAACGCCCGCAGGCATCCACCATGTTCGGCACCAGCGGCATCCGCGGTCCGGTCGGGGAGACGGTCACCGCGAGACTCGCGCTCGACGTCGGGCGCGCGGTCGGGATCGACGCCGATCGTGCCGTGGTCGGGCGCGACCCGCGCGAGAGTGGTGTTCTCCTTTGCGACGCGCTGGCCGCCGGCCTCCGCGAGTCCGGCACTGACGTCCGTGATCTGAGTCTCGCCGCTACCCCCACGGTGGCGCGCGCGGTCGACTGGCACGACGCCGACGCCGGCGTCTCGATCACGGCGTCGCACAACCCCGCGCCCGACAACGGGATCAAGCTCTGGCAGCCGGGCGGCCAGGCGTTCGACGAGGCGCGGCGCGACACCATCGCCCGGCGCGTTCGTGAGGGCGAAAGCAATCTCCAGGGATGGGACGACCTCGGCGACCGCACCCGCGTCGACGCGACCGAACGCCACGTCGACGCGCTCCGGGGGGCGGTCGGAATCGACGATCCGCTCTCGATCGCCGTCGATCTCGGCAACGGGGCCGGCGGCGTCACCGTCGACGCGCTTCAGTCCCTCGACTGTACGGTCGAGACGCTCAACGCCCAACCCGACGGCGGGTTTCCGGGCCGACCCTCCGAGCCGACCGCCGAGAACTGCGAGTCGCTCCGAAGACTGGTCGAGGCGACCGATGCCGACTGCGGGATCGCCCACGACGGCGACGCCGACCGGTTACGCGCGGTCACCGGTACGGGCGAGTTCCTCTCCGGCGATGTGTTGCTCGCGCTGTTCGCCCGCGAGGCGGTCGCGCGGAGCGACGTCGACGAACCGCGCGTCGCGGTTCCCGTGGACACCAGTCTGGCGGTCGACGACGCGCTCGCGCCGCTCGAAGCGACGGTCACCCACACGAGAGTCGGCGACGTGTTCGTGGCCGAGCGCGCCACCGAGCCCGACGTGGTGTTCGGCGGCGAACCGAGCGGCGCGTGGATCTGGCCGGACGAGACCCTCTGTCCCGACGGCCCGCTCGCGGCCTGCCGCCTCGCCGCGCTCGCCGCCGATCGCCCGCTCGACGAGCGCGCCACCGAGATCGAGACCTACCCGATCCGGCGCGCGAACGTCGAAACCGACGACAAAGCCGGAGTGATGGATCGCGTCGAGGAACGGGTTCTCGCAGAGTACGACGACGTGCGGACCCTCGACGGCGTTCGTGCGGATCTCGGCGACGCGTGGTTTCTGGTGCGCGCAAGCGGGACCCAGCCGCTCGTCAGGATCACTGCCGAGGCGCGTGACGAAGCGCGCGCTGGGGAGGTCTTCGAGACCGCTCGGGAGATCGTCGCCGACGCCGAGAACTAGCCGCGCCGCGTCGACCGCGCCTGCCTGACTTCCGCGCCGTCGCGGATCTTGTCCTCACACTGCGGGCACACCCGGGGGTCCTCGATCTCGCTCGGTGTGAAAACCCTGGCGTACGCCGCCGTCACGAACGCACCACAGTTCTGGCATTCAGGCATACGCCTTCGATTCCACGTCACCGACCATATACCCCACGATACGTCTTCTCACGCGTTCGAACGTCAACACGACCCACACGACGCCGAAGGACGCCGATCGCTGCGCCGTGACCCGGGATCGATACCAACGCTCATTCGAGCGGCCATCCAAACGTGAGCATGACCGTTCTCCTCGTCCGCCACGGCGAGACCGCGTGGAACGCCGCCCGCCGGGTTCAGGGCTGGGCACCCGTTCCGCTCTCCGAACGGGGACGCGAGCAAGCCACGCGCCTCGGCGAGCATCTCGCCGCAACGTACGATGTCGACCGTTTCGTCGCCTCCGACCTCCGGCGGACCCGCGAGACAGCGGTGCTCGTCCACGAAGCCGGCGTCGACGCCGAGCCGACGTTCGACCGGGCGTGGCGCGAGCGCGATTTCGGTGTCTATCAGGGACTCTCCTACGAGGCGCTGTTCGAGACCTACCCCGAGTTCGCCGTCACCGAGTCCGGCCGACGTGCGCTCGAAGCCGTCCCCGAGCGCGGCGAGAGTCTGCTCGACTGTCGCGAGCGCGTGCTCGATGGATTCGATCGGCTCGTCGCGGACGCGCCGGGTGACGAAACGGTGCTGATCGTCACTCACGGCGGGCCGCTCTACGCGCTGCTCGGCCATCTCAAGGGGATCGACTACGTGACGTCGATCGCCGGCGAGTCCCAGGGAAACTGCGCGGTGAACGAACTTCGTGGCGATCAGGAGAAAGGGTTCGAGATCGTCCGCGAGAACGACACGAGCTACCGGGAGTAGCCGTCCGTATCGTAACGGTCAATCTTCGGCGGTCGGGTACTCCGCGCCGAGATCGAGGTCGCCGGAAACGAGGCTCGACGCGTCGGTTTCCGTCCCGTCTGCCGTCTCGGCTCCCCCATCGTCCGCCGGGCTGACGCTCCCGGTGCGGTAGCCGTGGAGGTCGAGCGTGACGTGCTCGAAGCCGATGTCGGTGAGATGTTCGCGGGCCGCCCGAACGAAGTCGGCATCGAGCGCGCGCTCTAGCTCTTCGGGCGCGACCTCGATGCGCGCGAGGCCGTCGTGATCGCGCACCCGGAACTGCTCGAACCCCCACGTCCGGAGGAGGGTTTCGGCCTTCTCGACCCGCGAGAGCCGCTCCTCGGTCACATCGAGACCGGTGGGAATCCGTGAGGAGAGACACGCCATCGAGGGTTTGTCCGCGACCGAGAGGCCATAGTCGCGTGCGATCTCCCGAACCTCATCTTTCGTGATGTCGTGCTCCAACAGTGGGGAGTAGGCGTTCAGCTCCTCGACCGCGCGGAGGCCCGGCCGGTGGCCCTCGCCGGGATCGGAGGCGTTCGTCCCGTCACACACCGTCGTGATCCCGAGCTCCCGCGCGGCGTCGAACATCGCCGAGAGCCGCATCGTGCGGCAGTGATAGCACCGATCGCCGTCGTTCGCGACGAACTCCTCGCTACTGAGCTCCGAGAACTCCACGATCTCGTGGCGGATCCCGATCTCTTCGGTGACTCGGGTCGTGTCGTCGAGTTCGGCCGCCGGCAGGGTCTCGCTCTTCGCGGTGCAGGCCACGGCGTCGTCCCCGAGCGCGTCGTGGGCGAGTGCCGCGACCACACTCGAATCCACACCACCGGAGAACGCGATCACGACCCCGTCGCGTTCGGCGAGATCGGCACGGACGGCGGCTGCCTTCGCCTCGACGTTCATGGCTCCGATTCGGGGTCGCGGGCCAAAAGCGCGTTGCGTTCGGCGGCGTTGATGACGGCCGATCGCTCCCCGGATGGTTTTTGCCCCCGGCGGGGCTTGACGCGAGCGATGGACCTCGAATCCGTTCCGGGGGTAGGTCCGAAAACCGCCGACCGCCTCGCGGCGCTCGACGAGCCCGAGCGCGCGCTCGCGGCGGGCGACGTGGCGGCGCTCGCCGAGGCTCCCGGGGTCTCGCCGGGACGGGCCGCGACCATCGCGCGAGCGGCGATCAAGGCCGAACACGGCGACACCGGGGAGTTCCTCGCCACCGATCGCGCTCGCGAAGTCTACCGAGACGCACTCGCCCTCCTCCAGGACCGCGCCGTCACCGACTACGCCGCCAAGCGGCTCGAAACCCTCTACCCCGCCGGGAGCGAGTCGCGGATCGAGGAGGTGCGCGAATGGACCACGCAGGCGATGGCGCGCGAGCCCGATCCCGAGGTTCTCGACGCACTCTCCGGGGTCGCGCCGCTTGAATCGCCCACTGGACTTCGGGTCCGCGAGCGGTGTCTCGCCACCGCCGACGCCGAGCGCCACGCCGCGGCCGAGGCTGCCTACCCCGAGATTTCGGTCGAGGTGGTGGAGGACGCGCGCGACATCGCGGACCTCGCGACGGGTTATTCCACCGTGATCGTGCTCGACGAGTCGTTCGCCGGCATCGACATCGCGGGCGACGTCCGGGTCGAACCCGACGCGCTCGAAAAACCCGAGATGGTGGTTCCCGAGCGGCTGCTCGCCTTCTTCGCCGAAAACCGCGATCGGCTCCGCACGGCCGCCGCGGTCGCACGGGCCGCCGACCTCGATACCCCCTGCGATCTCGTGGCGCTCGACGACGCGCTCTCCCGACTCGACGACGAGGGAAGCGTCGTCCCTGACGACGAACTCGCGCGGCTGCGCCAGGCGGTCGACGATCTCGACGCGGCGGTCTCCACGGGTGAAAGCGTGGCGAACGACCGGCTCCGCGAAGCGATCGAGGAGCGCGACGTCACCATCGAAGGATCGGATCTGCTCTCGCTCGTCGAGCAGGGTGCTGGCGTCGACTCGCTGCTTTCGCGGGAGCTCGAAGACGAGCACGCCGCCGCGATCGAGGCCGCGCGCGAACATCTCGTCGACGCGCTCGCGCTCGACGCCGGCGAGGCAGAAATCGCCGCACGGGCGTTCCCCGAGGAGCCCACCTTTCCCGTGGAACACGATGAGGCGGTCGTGAGCCGGCTCCGCGAGGAGCTTACCGCTGCGCGCGACCGTCGAGCGACGCGGCTGAAACGCGACCTCGCGGCGGATCTCGCCGACCTGAGCGAAGACTGCGAGGAACTCGTCCACGCGGCGCTCGAACGCGACGTCGAACTCGCCGTCGCGCGCTTCGCTCGCGAGTTCGACTGCACGCTGCCCGAGTTCGGTGGAAGCGGCGTCGCGATCGAGGCCGGCCGCTCGCCGCTGCTCGACATCGACTTCGAGGCGGTCGAGCCGATCGACTACGCAGTCGCGGGGCCGACGCTGCTCTCGGGGGTCAACAGCGGTGGAAAGACCTCGACGCTCGATCTCCTCGCGCTCGTCACGGTGCTCGCCCACATGGGGCTGCCCGTCCCCGCCGATCGGGCGGTGGTCGAGCGGTACGATTCGCTGCACTACCAGGAGAAGAGCCAGGGCACCCTCGACGCGGGCGCGTTCGAGTCCACACTCCGGGAGTTCGCCGGCCTCGTATCGGGGGCGGGTCACCGGCTGGTGCTGGTCGACGAACTCGAAAGCATCACCGAGCCTGGTGCGTCGGCCCGGATCATCGCGGGCATCCTCGAAGAACTCGCGGGCGGCGAGGCCACCGCCGTCTTCGTCTCGCACCTCGCCGGCGAGATCCGCGAGGCCGCCGGGTTCGAGGTTCCTGTCGATGGCATCGAGGCGGTCGGACTGGAGGGCGGCGAGCTCGTGGTCGAGCGTTCGCCGAAAAAAGACGTGCTCGCGCGCTCGACGCCTGAACTCATCGTCGAGAAGCTCGCCACCCAAGACGGCGAGACCGCAGATGGGGCGGAGCCGTTCTACGAGCGGCTGCTAGAGAAGTTCGAGTGATCTTCATCAGCAGCTACTCGTGATTCTTGTGCGAATCCAGACACTCATCTGCTGATTGCAATCGACGATCCAAAACTCCTGTTTGTCTCACCGATCTCGTAGTAGATGGAGAATTGGGAAGGTATGCTCACACTTCCAAAAGTAATTTTAAGTCAGATGCGGTTTCGATATATACACATGGACGAACGTTGCGCTGCAATGGAATGCCTCTGCAACTCACCGCAACGGCTTCGGATTCTCGACGTCCTCGATGACACACAGATGGACGTTCGTGATTTGATGGAGGCATTGAACAGTCCACGTTCCACCGTCCAGCGTAACCTTACAGTACTGGAAGAACGGGACTGGATCGAAGACAGATGTTCTGGATACACGACAACCACGATTGGAAGACTTCTCCGTGAGGAATTCGTGTCGATGAGTGAGACCACCGATACGATCAAACGCATGGCACCGTTTTTCGAAGTAGTAAATACGCCGCCGAAGATCGATATTAGCCAATTGTCTGACGCGCTCGTGATGACTCCTGATTCGGGTCAGCCGATGTCCCTGATGAATCGGTTGTTCAACAGCTTTGGAGGAGTTGATTGTGTCCGAGGGTTCCTGCCAGTCGTCTCCTCGTTATCGATCGAACTCTCTCGCCGCGTGGGTACGGACGATGGAAGTGTACCTGAGTACGAATACGTTCTCTCATCGGCTGCATTCGACACACTCCGTCAGCAGTATGACAGCGATAGTGCTACTGAGACTGAGATAGATCCGCCACCTCACATCGATATTCGGGTATACGAAGGTGATCTTCCTCATGGACTGTTCGTCTCAGACGAGCAACTCGCGCTCGTGGGCTACAATGAAGTCGGCCGAATACAAGCAGTGGTCGAGTCAACCAATACGGCGGCCATCAAGTGGGGTGGGAAAACGTATGGGACCTACAGAGATCAATCAACACAGCCGCACGAGACGGATACTCCGATCGGAGCATCCGATACAGAATCAGACTAGTTCTGCTTGTTTATGTGGTTGCTTGAGCGGACTGATTCGGTTGTTCTTGCACGCCGTCCGTGTCGGCATCGTCCCATTCCATTTCGAACAGGCGAGAGTCACAGTCCTGACAGGCTGAGGCGATCACATCATACGACCGACAACACGATTCGACGACCTCTTGTTCAACCTGAACGGAGCCGTCGCAGTCAGGGCACTGCTCGATGAAGATACGGAGGCTCATCAGCACACGCGCGATTTCGGCAGGAGCGAAGTCCGACCAATTAGTGGTGCGTTCGCTGAGTTCGGTCGTAGCGGCACTGTCTGCGATAGCGGCGGCCTGTGAACTCCACTGGCCGATGGTAGCATCGTCAGTGTAGGCGACAAACGCCTCGCCGTGTCGGTCGATCGTGATTCGGTCGTCTTCGGACGAGATATCGAGCGCGTCCGCAAGGCGGTCTTCGGCATGGTCGTGCGCGCGGGCGTCGTGAATGCGCTCGCGCCATGCCTGCTGAAAGTCGGATGTGAGGCAGAGGTCGGTGCCTTCCCGGCACGGTTCGACCGCGCCGGCGTTGAGGAGCACCCGTTCGGGATCGATCTCGACGGTCTCGTCGGTCTTCGGCGTCGTGGTGTCCTTGTCGAACCATCGAAGGACACGCTCGGGGAAGTAGCGCTTAGTGAGGGTTGGAGTGCCGGGAACGAGATATCCGCGGAGATAGATGGCCCCAAGCGAGAGCGAGAACACACCGGCTCCGAGGACGGTAGACGTAAGCGCGGCGAATGCGCTCGCGCCAGCAGCGATGGCGACGTTAACAACAGTGCAGGGTGTACAGCGGTTTTTGCCGGTGTATTCGGGTCGACGAAGTCGGTCGATAAATGACATCGGGAATATTACATACGCTGCAGGCTTCACTTTATCTGGTGAGCAGATGCCCACTCGGTAATCATCTGTTTAGGGAGTTGGCACCTACTCTCCCTGTAGGCAGATACTCACTGTGTGGAAAACTTCTCATGAAGTAAGGTGAAAATGTATGTGAGTGTGAATCGAGATGCGATGTTCGACGACAACAACGCAGATGAACTATCCGAACCGGATGGAAACACCAACCCGATCAACCGACGCCGCTTCGTCAAGTCACTCGGTGTGGCGGGCGGCGCAACTGTCGGACTAACGGGCGTGGGCGCAGCCAAAGCACGTTCGGACGAAGGGGAGAACAACAGTCCGAGTATCGAAATACTATCGGTCGATGTCAAAACTGCACAGGAGACACTTAACGAGCGTGCCGAACGCTTGTTGGAAGCACTCGCAGCTGATGGGTATATTCCCAAGGCCTCTGCAAGTGCATTTCCTGCGTATACACTGTCTTCTGACAAACCGGGTGGTATCGGACGTCATCGTACGGAAGGGACTGGTCGTGTCGAAATAGATTTCGAGATACAACTCGATCAGGGCCGACTGGCAGTCACTCTTCCAGAGCAGGGTGAGCCTACTGGTATGTTCAAACCAACGAGCGAGGATTCATGGATTCTGTACACTCCAAGTAATAACTACGAAGGAGAAAAACACGCGTCTACATCGTCAAACGTATCGATGAAGGAAATTTCTGTTGTCGGTTCTGATGCCGGGACCTATGCCTGTGGTGGTTGCATCTGTACAGCGGCACCGCTCTGTGCGTTCCAGTTCAACAAACTAGTCTGCGAGCCGTTCATTAATGGATCGTGTAGATCGTTCTCCGAGTGCAATTGCTAACTCAACAGTCACATAAAACTCATTCTTTTAGATGTGTTGTATGCTTGGAGTGGTAATCCACAAAACGTTGTCCAATAAAATACGGTTCGTTCCATCCCTTTGCAAATTCACCAGAACATCTCCCATCCATCACCATTTGATTTCATGGCACATTTTAAAACACCCTCCATATCTACCGCCCCAAAACAACTACTCGCCGGAGTGCGATGCCGATGAGAAAGCCAATAATCGTGATTGGGATGCCATAGAGGGATGCGCCTGTTAGTGCAAATATGATCGCATCGGAGAGGGGCAGCGGTGTGGGATCGAGTTTCAGAACGGTAGGGTTGCCGGCTCTATTGACGAAAAATCCGAAGATGGGCCCCAACACGAGACCACCAGTCGGCAACAAACCACTGTTCAGGTAAGCGCTCCCAATCGCCCCCAGAAGAAGCACAATCGGTCCTACGGCGAAAAGCAGATGGGCGCGACTGCCAGTGTATGTAGCAACAAACATATCGACTAGTTGAGTGTACGAAGACGCGTGGAGGACGACGGTCTCGGCAGCGGCCGGCCCAGTCGGTGTGTATCGAATCTCCGTTACTGCGACGATTGCAGCAACGACAACAGTGCTCACGAGTGCAGCGAACCAAATCCACGCCGACAACCGGGAATTCTGTCCGAAGAGGACGACCCGCCCGCCAGCTATGATCGGGCGTAATCGACTGGTCCTCCGGTTGGCGGGTTCTCCGCCCTCAGTATCAGTCATTGTTTCGTATCAGCATATCGCCGACGCGTTCGCGTGAAGTGGTGTTCATTGTACTGTCTCTTTTCATGTGCGGGTGAATCCATAAAGGATGAGGACGAGCCCAAGGACGTTGAGGAGTTGGGCGATGAGAATACTCTGTGACGGTGCGAGCGCGTTCGTCACCCGAACCCAACTTTCCACTACGAACGGGATAGTTGTCAAGAGGAGGATGCCAGCGGTGAGGAACAGCAGCGTTCGGTTCCTGTTCCGCACGTATCCACGGTAGCCCTGATACGCGACGAAGATGCCGACACCCGCAAGGAGTCCGGCGATGACGAGTGGCACTGTCTCCGAGTAGGCGGCGAGAGATACTGGGACGGGACCCGCCACGTGCTCACTCATCATGAGTTATCTCGTTCATGTTCCCGACGGTCGTGTCGGTCCTGATGAGTCCGTTCGGTCTAGCCGGCGGCAGAGTGGTGTTACTGGTCATAGATGCTCACGAGGATGGTCACGAGTCCGAAAAGCCGGATGAGAGTGACCGTCGTCTCCACGATCCAATCCGGTATCGTTGTAAACGTCGTGAGAACCACGTTGATGCTGGTGGGTATCCCACTCAAGAGCAGAATGCCTACCACGAGCAAGACGATCCCCCAGTCGTGTGACTCACGATAGCTCCGCATTCCCTTGAGCCCAATAACGAACGACAGGATGACCGACACGAGCAGACTGCTGAACAACACTAACAGGACCCCCGTGCTGCCCGTCCCTGTTTGGAGAGGCAGTACCATCATGATGCAGTCACTTGAGCTCTTCGACGAGGTCGGAGAAGCGGTCGGCCGCTTCCCGTTCCGTCCGGGTTATCTCGACACTATACGTTCCGTCCTCGAGGTCGATGGACACCTGTTCGAGACGGGCTTCGTACGACTTGTAGTGGTGGCCATCGGGGTCGAGTTGCTGTTGCTCTCTGAGGAGATCGTGTTCCTGTAAGCGCTCGATGCGGCGATAGACTGTCGGAAGCGATGCATCGCAGCGGTCGCTCAGCATCTTTGCCGACATCGGTTCGATACTCGTCTTGGCGAGAATCGCGCGTGCATACGGATCGTCGAGCAGCTCGGCGACCTCACTCAGATCACCGTCCGTGGTCATCGGATGATTCCCGGTCTCTCGACAAATTTCCCGCGGTCAGTCCTCGTCGTGGAAGCACGTCGCTTCGGAATGAAGACGGTCGTTTATAAAATCAGGTGGGAGACTTTCAGACTCGGAAACCGTGGTTTTCGTCTTATCATAGCAGGAGTCATAGTGTTCGAGTGGAGAATGAACGTGTTCAATAACTTCTCGGTCAGGAGCCACCTGCAACACTCCTCTCGGATTCCCGACTGTTCCGGTACGGTGGCCCGCTCCCTCAGGAATCAGGACGAATACTACTTGCACGCAGGAGTTATGATGAACGGAACGTCGACAGATAGTCGCTGGATCGGGGTTTTGGGTGAGTGACATGGCGGCACTCGAAACACGTGGCCTCACCAAACGATTCGGAGATACTGTCGCCGTGCATAACCTTGATCTCACTGTCGATGAGGGTGAGGTATTCGGCTTTCTCGGCCCGAACGGCGCAGGCAAATCGACGACGATCAATATGATTCTGGATTTCATGCGGCCAACTGCTGGCAGCGTCGCCGTCCTCGGAACTAACCCTCGACAGAACCCTCGCGCCGTCCGCGAGCGTATCGGTGTTCTTCCGGAGGGTTACGACCTGTACGACCGGCTTACCGCGCGCAAGCACGTCACTTTCGCCATCGAGATGAAACGAAGCAATGACGATCCAGAGACGATCCTCGAACGCATTGGTCTGGCTGCTGACGCTGACAAGGCCATCGGTGGCTACTCCAAGGGGATGCGTCAGCGGCTCGCGCTCGGGATGGCACTCGTCGGCGATCCCGACCTACTGGTGCTTGACGAACCCTCATCGGGACTGGACCCGAACGGTGCCCGCGCGATGCGTGAAATCATCAGTACCGAGCAAGACCGCGGAGCGACGGTGTTCTTTTCGAGCCACATCATGGAGCAGGTCGAGCCAGTCTGTGATCGTGTCGGCATCATGCGTGACGGAGAACTTGTCGCGGTCGATACCGTTGATGGCCTCCGCGAGTCAGCTGGCGCAGAGTCCACTCTGGTTCTTTCGGTCGATACCGTTCCACAACAACACGCGCTCTTCGACATTCCCGGCGTAACAGACGTTCAGTGTATCGACTCGACTATCCATGTCAACTGTTCAGATTCGAGCGTCAAAGCTGATATCATTACTGCAGTCGAGGCGACCGGTACGTCCGTCCAAGACATTACCATCCAGGACCGCTCGCTTGATGACCTCTTCGCCGAGTACACTACTGAGAATGCTGCGGAGGGACAAGCATGAAGACGAATGCGGGCACGATTGCGACGAAAGAAATCGCTGATGCTACCCGGTCACGGCTTGTGTGGTTTCTAGTAGTCGCATTCGTCGTCGTGACGATCCCACAACTCCTTTCGTTTCGAGCACTAAACCCGACGACTGCGCAGGCGTCCAGGAGCATTGCCATTTTTCTCAAACCGTTTATTCCATTGGTGGGGCTGCTGGTTGGCTACAAGGCGATCGTCGGTGAACGCGACTCCGGGAGTCTCCGAATCTTGCTCGGGCTGCCGGGCACTCGCCGTGACATCGTCCTTGGAAAGATACTCGGTCGTTCCGCAGTTTTTCTCATTGCAGCACTCTCTGGTTTTATCGCTATGGCCGTGGTGATTCGTGTCGTCTATGGCGGCATCGACGTTGCGGTTTTCGTCGGTACCGTGGCGTTCATGCTGCTGTATGGGCTATCGTGGGTTGGCATCGCGGTTGGACTCTCGGCGGCTGTAGCTACCCGATTCAGAGCGATGGCTGGCGCGGTGGGACTGTACTCCCTGTGCAACATGTTCTGGAACTCGCTCGTTCTTCCGATTACTACGTTTCTGTTCACCGGTAGTGCGTCAACGGACCACCTCAAGCCGGTCAAAATCGCTGCTGGGCCAGAGTGGTACATCTATTTCCAGCGATTGAATCCAACGAAGGCCTTCGAAGGCAGCTCTTTCGCCGTCTCACAGCTAGTCAGGTCGTCGACGTCCTTGACAGGCGTTGACTTGTTCGGGGTCGGCGTACTGGCAGCATGGTTCGTTCTTCCAGTACTGATCGGATACTGGCGATTCAATCGCGTTGATTTGGGGTGATTCGATCAATGAGTATATTGAAGATCAACGGAGAGGGCCCCTATTCTACGTCCACTCGCCGCACCGTTCTCCGTGGAATCGGAGCAACCGCTACAGGATTGTTCGCAGGGTGCGCTGCCCTCCCGGCCCTCGGCTCTGACGTGAAAGTTGTTGAATGGGATCGCAAGGACGATCTCGCTGGCGAGACCACGTTCGCCGTCGTGGTTAAAAACCGAGGTTCGAAGACATCGATCACCATCACGATCAAACTTCACCCAGAATCCATGGGAGGTGGGAAGACGCTGACTCAAAAGAGTAAGACTGTCACGCTGTCGGGTGGCGAGAAGCGCACGGTTCGGATGACGATGCTGGTTCCTGACGCTACTGAATCTTGGATCGTTCATACTCGTAGCATGTAACGAACATCAACCGTCTCCGTCGCCATGCTAGAGTCAACTCTCCATGGACGCAGCATGTAGTTCTCGTGTGAGTTGAACGGCAGTCACTCTCCTGATTGTCGGACCCAAACGAAAACCGTCTAGAATGGTTCGCCATACCATCTACATCCACGCATCGACGAACGCCTACGAAACACCCACCACCGTGACACCATCGATGAGGGGAAGCGCTGGCGGCTTTTGACTTCTATTCCCAGAACTCGCTCCGCTTGAATCCTGTTGGTTCCAATAGAGGGAAGGGCCGAAGATCCGCTTCTCCTCACAGAGATAGACGTGAAACAGTATCTCAAAAACACTCTTACCATCGCCCAGATCGCTCGATATTCACCACTATCTTTGCTGATCCCGGTCGTGAGTACGTGCCCGCTAGGTAAGCAATTACCCAGGAGATAGGCAGATACCCACCCGGTGATCGTTTGCTTAGAGGGTTAGCAACTCCTAATCTAGTGGTTAGGTGTCCATTGGGCGAGCGATTGTCCACGCGGTAAGGTGAAAATATAGGAAGATGTGGGTGAAATGCGATGTCGAAGAAACCTCGCGCTGATGAGACCGACAGTACAGATGTTCTGAACAGGCGCAAAGTCATTCGTATGATGGGAACCGGTGCCGTTGGTGTTGCTGGTCTCGGTACTGTGTCGGGTGCTTCTCGTCGTTCGGACGGCGATGCCGGTGTCGAGTCGCTAAGCGGGAACGGAAAGCGAGAAGCAGTTGCCATTGCGAGAGATACACCTGAATTCGAACTGCTACGTAACGAACTCGAAGAGGAGTACAGCTACAGACTCGATCAATCAAAAACACAGGTGTTCGAAGGTGACGATGACGACGGAAATCCATATCACGTCGTCTCGTTTCACCCCGTGTCAACCGGCGTCCCAGAAGACAGCAGCGAAGTAGACCTTGCTATTACACTGAAGCACAGCTCGTTCTACGATGCTGGAGCAACTATCACTGAGTACGAGGGTGAATCAGGCACGGTCACATTGCTTACAACTAGCGGGGGCGTCGTCGAGACCGAATCTGCTGCTCTTGGTCGATCTGTATCCAGTGACGCTGTGACTGTCCAGAGTAGCTGTAGTATTTGTCGTGATGTGTCTACTGTAATCTGCAACAGGGGATGTAGTCTCGGCGGGGCCACCCTCTGCGCTATTGCTGGCTTCGGAACGATCGGAAGCATTGCATGTGCTGCTGTAGTCAATGAACTTTGCCGGAGGTATGGAGGCAACATACGACAAACATGCAGACGATCCAATCTCTGTAACCTGTCTGGAATTTGTTAGTCGGTATAGTTAACTATACAGAGCGAACTCGATCAATCCATGGCTAGCGTTCGTGAATCGATTGTCGTCGCCATTGCATTAGGAATGGGTTGGATACTTATCGACGTTCTCGTCAGGGGTGCGACGATCGAGAGCGTTCTCCCCTCAGCAGCTTTCGTAGCAATTGTAGGCTTCGTGGCTGCTCTACTTTTCCGATAGCAGTCTGAACATACCCGACAGCAACGCGTAACAGTTGCTCGCTGCCGCTTTGCTTGTCACGAACCCCGATTTTGTTCGGGTGGTCGGTGCTCATGTGGGGTGTTGGCTTGGTCATGGAGCGAAACTTGGATATGTTTTGACCGATCGCCGTCCAGTTTCAGGTCTTATATCTCGGTTTGTGCAACCGTTGTGGGGCACAGTTGATCGATCTGGCTCGGCTCCACGGACACGAGCCGCCGAAGCCTTGAAGCCGGCGGGGAGCGAGGTGAAAGTGATGGCCGACGACGGCGATATGCTCTCGTGGGACGAGTCGGTCTTCCGGGACGAGTCGGTGTTCGAGGTGGACTACCTCCCGGAGACGTTCCACCACCGCGACGACCAGCTCGACGGCCTCCAGTACGCGCTCCGGCCCGCCGTCCGGGGCTCGCGCCCGCTGAACGCGATGGTTCGCGGGCCACCGGGAACGGGGAAGACCACCGCCGTCCAGAAGCTGTTCGGCGAACTCGACGCGCGGCGCGGGGTCCGCGCAGTGAGGGTGAACTGCCAAGTCGATTCGACCAGGTACGCAGTATTCTCGCGGTTGTTCGAGGCGATCTTCGAGTACGAACCGCCCGCAAGCGGGATCTCGTTCAAGAGCCTGTTCGAGCAGATCACCGACCACCTCACCGACGAGGGCGAGGTCCTGGTGGTCTGTCTCGACGACGTGAACTACCTCTTCTACGAGGGTGAGGCCTCCGAGACCCTCTACTCGCTGCTGCGCGCCCACGAGACCCACGCGGGCGCGAAGGTCGGGGTCATTCTGGTTTCCTCGGATCTTGATCTCGACGTGATCGCCGATCTGGACGGACGGGTCCAGTCGGTGTTCCGGCCAGAGGAGGTGTACTTCCCGGCGTACGACGAGAGCGAGATCGTCGACATCCTCCGCGAGCGGGTCAAGCGCGGCTTTCGGGACGACGTTCTCGGCCCGCGACCGCTCGACCTGGTGGCCGAACTGACAGGCGAAACCGGCGACCTCCGGGTGGGGATCGACCTTCTCCGACGGGCTGGACTCCACGCCGAGACCCGCGGAAGCCGAACCGTCGAAATCGAGGACGTCGAGTCGGCCTACGAGAAGGCCAAACACGTCCATCTCTCGCGCCGGCTCGGCGAACTCACCGAGCCCGAGCGCGGCCTCCTGCGCGTGATCGCCGACCACGACGGCGAGCGCGCCGGCACGGTGTACGAGGCGTTCCACGACGAGACCGACCTCGGCTACACCCGCTACTCCGAGCTCGTCAACAAGCTCGATCGCCTCGACCTGGTCGACGCGACGTACACCAACGTCGAGGGTCGCGGACGCTCGCGGGAACTCTCGCTCGCCCACGACGCAGACGCGATCCTCGACCGGCTCTGAGGTCGCACCGGTTCGGAGTGGGGGTTCAGCCGCGTCCGGTCCACCTGAGCAACAGAAGCGTGCCCTCGAACAGCCCGATCATCGTCGCGCCCACGATGACGGGGGCCATCCCGGTCGGGTCTGGACTGAAGAGGAACGCGATCCCGGCGAACCCACCCCAGAAGTAGAGCCGTCGGCTCGTGAGCCACGCTCTCGTCGTGATCCCCATCATGATCGCGAGCATCACGAACAGCGGGATCTGGAAGACCAGCGCGAAAAAGCCCATCAGCAGCGTCATCAGCCCGAAGGTGTCGCCGAGCCCGAACGCGATCTCCGCGACGGGCCGCGAGTAGCCGAGGAAGTAGTTGAAGATCACGGGCAGCACGAGGAAGAAGGCGAAGGCGACCCCGATCAGCGCGAGCACGAGGCTCGTGGGGACCGCCGCGAGGTAGTACCGGCGCTCGTTCTCGTAGAGTCCGGGACGCATGAACCGGTAGGTCTGGTAGACGAAGAGGGGGAGCGCGACCACGAAGCCCGCGAGCGACGCCGCCTTCAGCCGCGCGAGGATGAGCGAGAGCGGATCGTAGACGTACGGACACGCGGCGCTCGCCTGGTCCGCCGTGACCGGGCAGACCGAGGGCGAGCCGGGGAGGAAGGCGTACCAGATGAAGTTGATGAGGTCGTCGGCAAAGGGGAAGACGACACCGCTCACGACGCCCATCGCCACGAGCACGATCCCGAGACGTTTGACCATCTCCTCGATGTGGTCGGCGAGCGGCATCTCGCTGTCGTCGATCGGCGCGGTGCCGGCGGGCTCGCTGGCGGTCCCACTCGTTTCCGTCGACTCGGCCATCTGGGTGGCGGTTCGCGGGTGAGCGTTGTAAGCTTTCTTCTCGGCACTCGGCAGGGCGGGAGGCCCGGTAGACAAGATTGATAACGAGGAGTCGGTTAATCCCACCGAAGCAACGAATGTCGGGAGCCGTCGACGACGACGTTCGCCGGTCAGTCGATCGCGGTCGGGAGACGCTCGGGGCGGTGCTGTCGGCCGCACAGACCCATCTCCAGAAGGTCGCGATCGCCTTCCTGATCGGCTTCCTCGGCTCGTTTTACGCCCTCTGGCTCTACGTCTGGGAGCGGCTGAAGACCGATCTCTTCGCACAGATCCCGGCCGCCGCCGCCGAGGAGACCTCGGTCATCGGCAAGACCCCATTCGAGGTGCCGCTGTTGCAGGCGAAGATCGCGCTCGCGGTCGGCGGGATCGTGGCGCTCCCGGTTCTCCTGTACTACTCGCGCGAGGCGCTCCGCGAGCGGGGCTACTGGATCACGATCGGCTCGCGCTGGAAGGTGGCCGCCATCGCCCTGGTCGCCGGCCTCCTTTTCCTCGTCGGGGCTTCCTACGGGTACTTCGTGTTCTTCCCGCTGATGTTCGCGTTCCTCGCCGAGAACGCGGTCAAGGTCGGGTTTCAACCTACGTACTCCATCACGCTCTGGGCACAGTTCGTCTTCCTGCTCATGCTCTCGTTCGGGCTCGCGGCCCAGCTCCCGCTCGCGATGACGGGACTCTCGCTCGCCGGGATCGTCCGCTACGAGACCTTCCGCGACAAGTGGAAGTACGCGATCGTCGCCGCGTTCGCCTTCGGCGCGCTGTTCTCGCCGCCGGACCCCTTCACGCAGGTGCTCTGGGCCGTCCCGATCGTCGGGCTCTACGCGATCAGCGTCGGCCTCACCAAGGTCGTCGTCACGCTCCAGCGCGGCGGCAGCGCGGTCGACGTTCGCCGGGTACTCCGCGAGCGCTGGCGCGCGATCCTCGCGGTCCCGACGGTCGTCGCGGGCGCGATCGCCGCCCTGATCGTCGCCGGTTTCGGCGCGTTCTTCAATCAAACTGTCGTGCCGGCGATTCCCTACGTTTCACCGGAGGAGCCGGTGTTCAAGTACATCGGGCCGATGTTGGGCCTGCCGCGCGAGTTCGCGATCGCGGTCGTCGCGGGCGCGGCCTTCCTCGCCGTCCTCGTCCTCGCCTTTGCGTACTACGTTTACCGGGCGATCGAGGCCGCCGCCGCGACGAGGGGCCGGGCCGGCGATCCGACCGCGATCGACTTCGAACGCCTCGACGCGACTGGCGTCCGGGCTGCCCCGCCCGAGGCCTTTCGCGACCTGAGCGAACAGGAGGCGGTCGCTCAGGCCAGCAAGGCGACGAGCGACGGCGAGCCCGAGAAGGCTCGCGCGATCCTCGACCGCTTCGACGAGGCGGAGGCGGCCGCGGAAGCGGAAGGCGACCAAGCGGCCGCGGCCGACACCGCCCTCGACGACGCCGACCATCCCGGCGAGCCTGGCTCGGGGGCCGAGACCGACGCGGACGATTCGAACCCGTTCCTGAGCCGCACGACGGGCGTCGTCGACGCGTTCACGACCGAGGAGACCACCGAGGAGGACGTCGGCGGGTACTACTACGACATCGCGTTCGTGCTCGACAGCCTCCGATCGCGCGCGTTCTTGCTGGTCGGGCTGTTCATGGCGGTGCTCGCCGGGACGTTCCTCTGGCTCTACCAGGGTGGGATCGGGCGGCTCCGTGCGGACTTCCTCGCGCGCCTCCCCGCGGGCGTCAGGGCGGAAGATGTCGGGATCGTCGCGCTCCACCCGACCGAGGCGCTCGTGTTCGAGATCAAGCTCAGCACGCTGTTCGCGGTGCTCGCGGTCCTGCCGCTCGTGCTCTACTACGCGTGGCCGGCGCTGCGCGAGCGCGGGATCGCGGCCGGCGACCGACGAGTGTTGATCGTGTGGGCCGGCGCGCTGTTCGTCAGCCTCGTCGGCGGGGTCGTCGTGGGCTACACCACGATCGCCCCCGCGGTGATCTCGTGGCTCGCCGCCGACGCCATCGGCGCGGGGATGGTGGTGGCCTACCGCATCTCGGCCGCTGGCTGGCTGGTCTTCTTCACCACCGCCGGCATCGGGCTGCTCGCCCTCATCCCGGTGACGATGGTGCTGTTCCATCGCGGCGGCCTCGTGCCCTATCGGGGGATGCGAAACCGCTGGCGCGAGGTCACGGTCGGCGTGTTCGCGATCACCGCCTACGTCTCGCCGCGGGGCGTGTTCATGATGTTCATCCTCGGGATCCCGATCATGCTGTGTTACGGGCTGGGGCTCGGCTTGCTCTGGCTCTACACCGTCGGCGGTCGGCGCACTTGGAGCGAGGAGCCCGGCGAGAGCGCCGACTGATCGAACGGCCTAACTGCGCGCCGGGGAATCTCCGGGTATGATCGACCGCTACGCAACCGCGCGCGATGGGGCTGATCGAGCATGAGCACGTCCCGTGGAGCCTCGACGATCCAAGTCGCGCTGATCGCACTCTTTACGACCGCGCTCGTGACCGCCCAGCTCACCGCCACCAAGATCCTCGGCTTTTCGATTCCGTTTTCGCTCCCGATCACGGGCGAGATGCTGATCCTGCCCGGCGCGTCGCTCGCGTACGCGCTGACGTTCCTCGCTTCGGACTGCTACGCCGAACTCTACGGCCGGCGTGCGGCCCACGTCCTCGTGAACGTCGGCTTCGCGATGAACGTCGTTCTTCTGGGACTGGTCTGGGGGACGATCGCCGCGCCTGCCGCCACGTCGAGCGTCGATCCCGCGGCGTTCGCGACGGTGCTCGGTGCGAGCACCAACGTCGTGCTCGGGAGCCTGCTCGCCTATCTCGTGAGCCAGAACTGGGACGTGTTCGTGTTTCACCAACTTCGCGACTACACCGAAGGACGCGCGCTCTGGCTCCGGAACGTCGGCTCGACCGCGACGAGCCAGGCGCTCGACACCGTGATCTTCGTGAGCGTCGCCTTCTACCTCGCGCCGGAACTCCTCGGCCTCGGCAGCGCGCTGCCGCTCTCGGTCCTGCTCGCACTCGGGGTCGGCCAGTACCTCCTCAAACTCCTGATCGCGCTCCTCGACACCCCTGTGGTCTACGCCATCGTCGGCTACGCGCGCTCGCGAACCGACGCCCGACCGACGGCCAGCGCCGACTGATTTTGGGGATTGGCGCGCGCTCGCGGTCGTGTGCGAGCCAAGCGAGCACCGACCGCGAACACCGTGCGAGGGATGACTGAGCCGAGCGAAGCGAGGCGAAGGAATCGGCTGGGGAGGCGTGTGGCCTGCGGTCTCTCAGTTGTGTCGGGATTCGCGATCGTGATACAAATTCGTGCCCGAATTCAAAACGTATGCGTTGGGAGTCGTAAGTGGATTCAGTCGATCCGTTCGGCGAACCCGAAGCGCGGTTTCACGTCCTCGATCCGAACCTGAACCGTCTCACCTTCCCCTGCATCCGAAACGAACAGCGTGTACTCCTCGACTTTCGCGATCCCGTCACCCTCGTCGCCCGTGTCGGTGATCTCGACGGTCAGTTCGTCGCCGACGCCCACTGGCGCGGTCATCCGGCCCTTCCCCACGAGGAAGAGCTCGGAGGACTCGTCGCGCGAGGCGTCGGGGCGCACGGTTCTGACGTACTCGAATTCGTTCTCGATGTCGGCTTCGAGATCGTCGAGATCCCGTCCGTCGAAGACCTTCACGACGAGATCGCCGCCAGGCGCGAGAATCGCGCGCGCCACATCGAGCGCCTGGCGCGCGAGATGAACGGAACGAGCGTGATCGAGGTCGTACTCGCCGGTCATGTTCGGAGCCATGTCCGACAGAACGAGGTCCGCTTGCCCCACCCGCTCCCCGATCTCCGCCTGGGTGTCGTCCTCGGTGAGGTCCCCGCGAACCGTCTCGACGCCGTCGATCGATTCGATGCGCTGGCGGTCAACGCCTACCACGCGACCGTCGTCCGTGCGTTCGGCGGCGACCTGGAGCCATCCTCCGGGGGCGGCCCCGAGGTCGATCACGGTGTCGCCCGGGGCGATGAGGTCGGCGGTGTCGTCTAGCTGCTGGAGCTTGTACGCCGATCGCGAGCGGTAGCCCTGCTGTTTGGCCTTGTTGTAGTATTCGTCCCGACCCGACATTGCTTGGCCGGCGTAGTTCGTGTGCGCGTAAACGCCCTTCGTTCAGCCGTCGTTCCGTTTCGGTCACGACCGATGCTATCGACAGCCACGGGCGGACGGCGACGTTTCACCGACTGTCCGGACCACGTCGTATCGATATATAGCGGCCTGTCCTGCTCTGTGCTACAATTTATATATATTAGCAGCATCTATGTACTCATCGGCCTCGTTTTCACGTGATGACGCGCAAAGCGACACGACGCCGCGTACTGATGGGGATCGGCACCGGGACCGCGATCGGGGTCGCTGGATGCACAGGCGGGTCGAACGGCGATGGAGGTGGAGACGGCAACAACGGCAGTAGCGGGGAAAGCGGTAGCAGTGGCGGCACTGCAAGCGGCGAGGATACCACGAGCGGGGGGCAGGGGAACAGCAGTGGCGGCAGCGCACAGCAGGCCAGCGGTCCGCTGACCGCCGACGGCTCTTCCACTGTGTACCCGATCACGAGCGACGGCGCGGCGGTCTGGAACTCGAACCCGCCCGCCGACGACGGCGAGTACTGGGGCTCGAACGACGAGGGGACCGCGCCCGGCTACGAGGCGCTCGGCAGCCCCGACATGCCGATGACGGAGTTCTTCGCGAACATCTACGGGCTCGACCCCTACCAGGTCAACGTCGGCCTCAGCCACTCGGGGACGGGCATCGAGAAGCTGATGAACGATCAGGTCGACATCGGTGACTCCAGCGCGCCCGTTCAGGACGAACTCCCCGAGCGCGAGAGCTACGAGAACTTCGTGGATCACGTCGTCGGCGTCGACGGGCAGCCGGTCATCGTCAGCCAGGCGATCTACGACGCGGGCGTGACGAAACTCACCGGCGAGCAGCTCCGTGGCATCTACACGGGCGAGATCACGAACTGGTCCGAGATCGACTCGTACTCCGGCGACGACAAGGAGATCCAGAACATCTGCCGGGCGGAGGGCTCGGGCACCGACACCGCGTTCCGGTCGAACTTCCTCGGCGATCCGAACGCCGAGATCGCCTGTTCGCAGCGGATCGGCCAGAACCAGCAGGTTCGCTCGACGGTGCTCAACGCCGACAACGCGGTCGCGTACATTGCACTCGCATTCACCGGCAACGGCGCACCGGCGGTCGCACTCGAACTCGACGGCACCACCTACGAGCTCGGCAAGAACCTCGGCTCGAAGGACTACCCGCTCTCGCGCGACCTCCACTGCTACACGTGGCAGGACACCTCGAAGCAGGAGTCCGCGTTCATCAACATGCTGCTCACCGAGTTCGGCCAGCAGCAGTTCGTCGCGGCGAACGACTACTTCAAGCTGCCACCCAACCGCCGCGAGGAGGAGCGCAGCAAGCTCGCCGAACCCGAACAGGACATCGAGTACGGCGGCGGCAACGCCTCCTCGGGGAATGCTTCGTCCGGAACCACCATGGGTAGCACCACCTCGGGCAGCTCGAGCAGCTGAGGACGTCGGCCGGTCGACCGACCCTCACACACCGGAAATATCAGATGATACATCAACATTCACATGTCGACCATCCCTGAACGGTGGCTGCCGGGCAGCTCCGGTGACGGAACCACCGATACCGACCGGAGTGTCCTCATCGTCGGCGCGATCGGTGCGCTCTTGCTCGCGGGCGTCGCAGTCGGGTTCCTGGTCCAGTCCAGCCTGACCGCGGTGTTTCTGCTCGGCTTCCTCGTCGTGGTGGGGTTCGGATGGTACGCCCATCAGGCGGAAACGGCGAAGGCGCTGACCTTCCTCGCGACGGCGTTCACGGTCGCCGTGATGGGACTCATCATCGTCTTTCTCTTCGGTGAGGCGTGGCCGGTGTTCGAGCTGATGGGGCTCGATCTCGTCACGCGCGTCGATCCCGGCGAGACCGGGTTGTGGAGCACTGCCGACGCGGTGTACTCCCTGACACCGATGATCTGGGGCACGATCGTGACGACGGTCCTCGCAATGGCCATCGCCGGGCCGCTCGGGATCGCGGGGGCGGTGTTCATCGCGGAGATCGCCCCCGGGTGGCTTCGGGATATCGTGAAACCGGGCGTCGAGATCCTCGCTGGAATCCCCTCGATCGTCTACGGCTGGCTCGGGTTCATCGTCATCAACGGCTACTTCAGCCGGTCGGACACGTTCGATCTCACCTCGAACGGAAGCCTGGTCGTCGCAGGAATGGTGATCGGGCTGATGGCGCTACCCACGGTGGTTTCGGTCGCCGAGGATGCGCTGACGAGTATTCCCGAGTCGATGAAGAGCGGCTCGCTCGCGCTCGGTTCGACCGAGTGGCAGACCACGCTCGGCATCACGATCCCGGCGGCGTTCTCGGGCGTCTCGGCCGCCGTCCTGCTCGGCGTCGGCCGGGCGGTCGGCGAGACCATGGCCGCGACGGTGATCCTCGCGAACGTCACCGAGTTCCCCGGCCCGCTGTTCGACGCCTTCGACAACACCATCACGCTGACCAGCGTGATCGCCAACCAGTACGGCGTTGCCCAGGGACTCCACCTGAGTGCGCTGTTCGGCGCGGGCGTCGTGCTGTTCGTCACTGTGCTCTTCCTCTCGATCGGTTCGCAGTTGATCGAGGTGCGAATGGAGCGCAACCTCGGGGGGAACCGATGAGCGACGCGTACGGAACTGACTCGACGCTCGTCGAGGGCCGCTCGTCCATCTTCGAGCGCGCGAGCGCGCTCGCGGTCGGTCTCGGCTTCCTCGCCTTCCTGTTCTCGTGGACGGCGCTGTTCCGTATCACGCCACCGACGACCGAACTCCTCGGCCTCACCCTCTACGACCTCTTCGGGGCCGGCCTCGTCGTCGTGGGAGGGATCGTGCTCGGCCTCGGCGTCGCCTCGCGAACGGGCGTCGTCACGACGACGCCGAGCGACACCGGCGGACTCACCGCCGCGACCACGTTCGGTCTCACGGCACTGATCGCCACAGGACTAGTCGTCTCGCAGACGCTCGGGCTGGGGACGGTCGCGTGGCTGCCGGCCGCGCTGGTCGCTGGAGCCGCAACGGCAGCCGCCGTAGTGGGCGCACGCGAGGACATCGGCGCGACGATTCCGGCGGGAATCATTGCCGTCGGCGTCGGCCTCGCCTTCCTCACGGACGTCATCGGTCCGGACTGGGTGTGGTCGCCGACAGGGTTCGCGGCGTCGTTCCACGCGCCGGTTGTCGTGCCGTTGCTGACGATCTTCTGTAGCCTGCTCGCGGCGTGGCCGGCCGCGAAGGCGAGCGCGGGCTTCGGTAGCCGAGGACGACAGACCGGTGCGTACCTGCTGATCGGGATCAACACGTTCTCGATTCTCGCGATCCTCGTCTTACTGGTCGCGTTCGTCGCCATACAGGGGCTGCCGAAACTCACCGACGGCCTCGAAATCGGTCTCGGCAGGTTCGCGTGGCCGTTCGTGACGAACGTCTCGCAGGGCATCTACGTCGATGTTCCGGGCGTGCTGCCCGCGATCCTCGGGACCGCGTGGCTCGTCGTCGGCGCAGTGCTCTTCGCGGTGCCGCTCGGTGTCGGTGCGGCGCTCTTTCTCACCGAGTACGCCGACGAGGGTGGGTTCACTCGGATCGTCGAGATCGCGACCAACGGCCTCTGGAGCACGCCGAGCATCGTCTTCGGGCTGTTCGGGTACGCCTTCCTCGTTCCGCGCTTCGGCAACACCACCTCGCTCTTTGCGGGGATGCTCGTGCTCGGGTTCATGCTGCTGCCGCTGGTGCTCATCACGAGCCGGGAGGCGATCATGAGCGTTCCCGACGAGTACCGCGACGCGAGCGCCGCGCTCGGGGTGAGTCAGTGGCAGACCATCCGTAGCGTCGTGTTGCCGGCGTCGGTGCCGGGCATCGTCACGGGCGTCATCCTCGGTGTCGGCCGGATCGCGGGCGAGACCGCACCGATCCTCGTCGTGATGGCGGGGTCGCCGTTCCCGAACTCCACGCCGAACGTGTTGGGTTCGTTCGCGTTCACCGCGACGCCGCCCTTTATCACCAACGACGCGTTGCTGACCTCGGCCAGCGCGCTGCCCTACCAGCTCTACGCGACGATCACTGCGGGTGTCGGCGCGACGGACGTCGAGGCGTTCGGGTGGGGGACGGCGTTGGTCCTGCTGCTCGTCGTGCTGTCGTTTTACGCCATCGGGATCGCGACGCGGGCGTACTTCCGGAGGAAACTACGCTATGAGTGAAACAGAGAACCAACCACGGACCGACACTACGACGACGGGCGAAACCGCCCGAACCGACCGGACTGACCGAAACCGAACGGACAGCACAGCGACGGACACGCGGCCATCGGGACAGCAAACGACGGCCGGTGAGACCGACGAGACGGTCCACGACGAGTGGGTCCAGTACGACTACGCTGGCGCGGCGAAGGTCACCACCACGGATCTCAACGTCCACTACGGCGACGACCACGCGATCGAGGACATCTCGGTCGAGATCCCCGAGCAGAGCGTCACCGCACTGATCGGGCCGTCGGGCTGCGGGAAGTCGACGTTCCTCCGGTGTCTGAATCGGATGAACGACCGAATCCGTGCCGCGACGATCGACGGTTCGGTCGCGGTCGACGGGGAGGAGATCTACCGCGACGGTGCAAACCTCGTCGAGTTGCGAAAGCGCGTCGGGATGGTGTTTCAGCAGCCGAACCCGTTCCCGAAATCGATCCGGGACAACGTCGTCTACGGTCCGCAAAAGCACGGCGAGATCAACACGAGCGTTCTCTCGCGATTGTTCGGCCGGGACACGAGCGGGAAAGAGGATGAACTCGTCGAGCGCTCGCTCCGGCAGGCGGCGATCTGGGACGAGGTGAAGGATCGGCTAGACGACAATGCGCTCGGGCTCTCTGGCGGCCAACAGCAGCGCCTCTGCATCGCCCGGTGTCTCGCGGTCGGCCCCGAAGTCATCCTGATGGACGAGCCCGCGAGCGCGCTCGATCCGATCGCCACCGCGAAGATCGAGGACCTCATCGAGGACCTCGCCGAGGAGTACACGGTGGTGATCGTGACTCACAACATGCAGCAGGCCGCCCGCATCTCCGATCAGACCGCCGTGTTCCTCACCGGCGGCGAACTCGTCGAGTACGGCGACACCGATCAGATCTTCGAGAACCCCGCAAGCCAGCGCGTCGAGGACTACATCACCGGGAAGTTCGGCTGAGCACGACACTCGTCTCCGACCGTCGGAACGCGCATCTTTTATAACCCGGCTGGTCGTACCGCGTCCATGTTCAACGCCATCGTGAGCGCCGGGACGCTCGGGACGGCGCTCGATTCGGTGAGCGTCCTGGTCGAGGAGTGTAAGATCCATCTCAACGACGACGGGATCGCGGTTCGAGCGGTGGACCCCGCGAACGTCGGGATGGTCGACCTCACGCTCTCGGAAGCGGCCTTCGAGTCCTACGAGGCCGACGGTGGCGTGATCGGCGTCAACCTCTCGCGGCTCCAGGACATCGCCGGAATGGCCGGCTCCGACGACCTCGTGCATCTCGAACTCGACGAGGAGACCCGCAAGCTCCACATCTCGATCGACGGCCTCGAATACACGCTCGCGCTGATCGACCCCGACTCCATCCGCCAGGAACCCGACATCCCCGACCTCGACCTGCCCGCGACGATCGTGCTCGAAGGGCGGGACGTCAACCGTGCGGTGACGGCCGCCGACATGGTGAGCGACCACATCGCGCTCGGTGTGAACGAAGAGGACGAGCAGTTCTACGTCGACGCCGAGGGCGACACCGACGACGTCCACTTCGAGCTCGACCGCGACGACCTCATCGATCTCACCGTCGGCCCGGCGCACTCGCTGTACAGCCTCGACTACCTGAAGGACATGAACAAGGCGATCCCGAGCGACGCCGAGGTCACGCTCGATCTCGGCGAGGAGTTCCCCGTGAAGTTCCACTTCGACGTCGCCGAGGCCGAGGGCTCGGTCACGTTCATGCTCGCGCCACGGATCCAGTCGGACTAGCCAGCTCCCACCTTTTTACTTCGGGGAATCGCGCGCTCGCTCTGCTCGCGCGCTCAACCCCTCGCAAAAATCTGGACCAAAAACTCCCGCTCGCTCCCTGCGGTCGCTCGCGGTGGGATTGCTTTCACTCCGCAACCGCCACGCATCCGCATCGCCGCCTACTCCCGAACCACGCGCGGCTGCGCCCGCTGCTCGGAAATTATGCCATCGCTCTCTGTGAGCACCGTTTCGCCGGCGACGACGCGCTCGCCCTTCCGTACGTCGAGGTCCGCGCGTTCGATCCTTTTGGGAAACACGATGTCGACCCGGCTCCCGAAGCTGATGTGGCCGATCCGGTCGCCGCGCGCGATCTCGTCGCCCGGTTCGACCGACGGATGGATTCGTCGTGCGAACGCGCCAGCGATCTGGACGACCGCAAACTCGCCGCAGTCGATCTCGACGTTCTCGTTGCGGTCGGAGTCCTTCGAGAACGCCGGTCGATTCGCGCCCGGCGAGTGGCTTACCTCGCGCACCGTGCCCGCGAGCGGCGCACGGTTCACGTGGACGTCGGTGACGCCCATGTAGATCCCGACGCGGAGCCGCCCGTCCTCCCGGCGCACGACCGACACCCGGCCGTCGGCGGGCGCGACGATCCCCGATGACGGCACTTGCCGCTCGGGATCGCGGTGGAAGACGAGCACGAGACCGGCGAGCGCGAGCGCCGCCACGCCCGCAATGGGCGAGAGCAGGCCCGCGACTGGCGCGAGGACGAGCGCCGGCGCGGCGTACCGCCACGCGTGGGACGCGATCCGCATCGATACTCGCTATTTCCATCGGAAAGGAATGTCTTCCGGTCCGAGCGGGACCCCGCCGAACCATCCCACCTCCCTCCACCATCGCACCCCATCCCATCGACCACCGCACTTATTGAACGCGCCGCGCAACGGACGACGGATGGAACGCCGCCACGCCCGCTACCCGTTTCTCGACGCGGCCCGCGAGGCGGTCGAACGCGCCGACGTCGACCTGCTCGCCATCGCTCGCGACGAGGAGCGGGTGGTCGACCGCGCCACCGAACGTGTCGAGCGCGCTCTCACGGACGGGACGATCGGCGACCCCCGGCGGAGCACGCGCGTCGAACTCCTCTCGTATCCGCTCGCGCGCGTGCTCGTCTCGCTGGTCGACGAGCACGTCCTGATCCGAAAGTACGCCCGCGCCGAGGCCAGCGCCGCCCACGAACGCTTCGAGACGGCCGCCGCCGACGCGGAACTCAAGAGCACCCGCGACGACCGCGTGACCACGACCGAACTCCTCGCCGAGTTCGACCTCGCCCGCCACGTCCACGCCGTCAGCGGCACAGACTCCGTCGGTGATGGGGACGGAGCCGGGACCGGGGAGGACGCGTATCGGGTCGATGTCGGCGCGTATCTCGGTCTCGCCGCCGACATGTGGGGCGACGAATGGCGGCTGGTCAATCGCACGCTCGCCGAGGGCCGCGTCCCGATCACCCACACCGAACTCGGCGATCTCCTCGAAAAAGCGATCGAACGCCGGATCGCCGACGGCCTCCCGCTCACGGTGCCCGAATCGGTCGGCGACCTCCTCGAAGACGCCGAGGCCGGTATCCGGGAAACCCTCTCCGAGCTCGAACTCACCCGCGAGATCGACACCGTGGTGCCCGACCTCTTCCCACCCTGTATGCGCGCACTCCTGGATTCGGTCCGGAAGGGCGAACACCTCGAACACCACTCGCGCTTCGCGATCACGGCGTTCCTGACTTCGATCGGGATGACGACCGACGAGATCGTGGAGTTCTACTCGGTGAACCCGGGTTTCGGCGAGGAGATGACCCGCTACCAGACCGACCACATCCGCGGCGAGACCAGCCCCACGGAGTACTCGCCGCCGTCGTGTGCCACGATGCAGTCCTACGGCGACTGCGTCAACATGGACGACCGGTGTGAGACGATCTCACATCCGATGGCGTACTACGAGGGCGCGCTCGACGACGCCGACGACGACGAGATCGCCGACTGGCGCGAGACCGAAGCCGACGCCGACGCCTGACCGGCGAGCCGTGGCCACCGGTCGCCACGCCGATCGAACCGTCTCTACTGCCTCGAGAGCCAGTAGCCAGTCGCCACCATCACCGCCACGAAGAACACGAGGCTCCCGACCAGCGCGAACCCACCCGCGCCCTCGAGGTTCGGGTACATCAGACCGACGGCCACGATCGCCACGAGAAACAGCACGACCGCAGTGGTAGAGACGGCAGCCTCGACGAACGTCTCCCGTTCCATACGCATGCTTTCGGCGGACGCGAGAAAAGCGCGTCGAAGTCGACGGGCGAGGGGTTTAGGATACTCCAACCCCTATTTCGTTTGTAGACGGAACCAGCGATAGTGGCGATCAAACCGTCGACAGAACCATGACACACACTCGAAACACACCCGTGTCACGAAAGCAGTCACTCGTTCCCGATCTCGATGGGATGGCCGACCGGGCCGCCCGTGCGTGGCGCGAACGCATGGCAGTCGACCCGCTCGGCGGCGGGCGGTACGTCGTCGAGAGCACGAGCGATGCGACCTACGTCGTCTCGCTCCCCGGAAGCCGATGTTCGTGTCCCGACCACACCATCCGCAACGAGCGGTGCAAACACCTCCGACGGGTCGCGATCGAAGTCACCGAGGGCCGGGTCCCACCGCCCGGATTCCGCGCCGCCGACTGTCTCGCCTGCGGTCGTGAGACGTTCGTTCCCGACGCGATCCGGCTCCCACTCTGTCCTACCTGCGGGTTCGAACCCGGTGATCGGGTTCGTGACCGTGAGACCGGCGATCTGCTCACCGTGGTCGCCGTCGCCGATCGCCGGGCCGACGAGGTCGAGATCGAAGCGTTGGATGCGACCGTCGCGGCCCACCCATCGAACCGTGCCTACGATCCTGCCGAGCCGGTCGTCGAAGCCGTCTATCCGGGTAGCGAACAGCGGTACTCGTTCCCTCGATCGCGGCTCGTCCGGCGACCACGGGCCGCGAGCGCCGGTGACGCCTCACCCACCGCGACCGGGTGAGTCACCGACCCAAGCCACGGGTCCGAGCCGTTTTGCCGGTCGCGCTGCGAGCCATCACATGACCGACTCGTGGCAAGGGTTGTTCGATCGCGCGGACGACCACGACGTGACGCTCGACGCCCTCCAAGCCGTGCTTGCGGAGCGCCGGGATGGATGAGCCGAATCCGGCGCGAGTCGTCGCCGATGCCGACGTGCTCGCGGCGGACCTCCTCGTCGGCGGCCCCGCACGTACCGCGCTCGACATCGTTCGGAGCCACTCGTGGGTCGATCTCGTGGCGAGCGATCCGCTGCTCGACGACTGCGAGGCGGTCGTGGCGACACTTGCCGATGTCGACCTCGCGGCCGACCATCGCGACAAGCTCGCCGCCCTCCGGATGCGCGTCACCCATCCCGAGGACGATCATCCCGCGATTGCGTCGGCGGCGGCGGGCGACGCCGCCCACGTCCTCTCGTTCGACAATCGCCTCCAGGGAGCCGCGGCCGGCGTCGAGATCCGCTCACACGTCGCCACCAGCGTCAAGGACCCCGCCGCCTTCGCCCGTCTGTTCGATCCTGAGCGGCTGTGGCCGGTCGTCGGCGACGACAAGTATCCCGGCCCGGACCGTGACCCGCGGGCGTAACCGTCAGTTCGTCTCGGGCAGTTGTGCGCGAACAGCGCTGCGTGTGATCAGATAACACGGTGGCGCGAGGACGACAGCGACGAAGACGACCGCGCCGAGCAGGACGGCATCACCCCGAAACATCCAGAGCCCGACGGCGAGCATCACGAGTGCGTACACGACGGCCGTCGCCGCGGCAACCCCGGTTGCGCGATCCATAGTTCCATACGTCACGGACTGACAATGGATTTTTCGTCGATGGTGCTATCGAGATGTCACACAGCGAGATAGCTCCGTGTCTCACAGTTCTTTGCGCATCTCGACGACCGCCAACCCGCCAGGGCTCTCGCCCTCGCTCACCCGCTCGTAGCCCGCCCGCTCGTAGAACCCGACGGCGTTCAGCGATGACTGGAGGGAGAGCGCCGAATACCCCTGGCCGCGGGCGTATCCCTCCAGCTCGGCGAGCAGCGCGCTGCCGACGCCGTGGCCCGCGTGCTCGGGATGGACGTAGACCGCGTGGACCTCGCCCGCGCCGAGGACGACGTGGCCGAACCCCGCGACCTCGCTCTCGCGAACCGCGATGGTGAAGTGTTCGTCCGCGGTGTCGACGTCGTAATCGTCCGGCGAGCGGTCGTCGGCTTTCGCCCACTTCCGAACCTGGTCGACATCGTAGCCATCGGGACCGAACGCCTCGACGGCGGCCGCGTGGAGGGCGGGCAGTGCGGTGCGGTCCTCACGGGTCGCGGGGCGGACGTACATACCGTGGTTTCCGGTTGAGCGTACTCGTATCGCGCGATCGTGCAGCGGTAGCTGTCGGGTACCTCTCTGTCGGAGGTTCGTCCATCTGTGACGGCGGTGGCGCGCGGGAGCGCATGGAATGCGCGACTCGCGCGAGGGATGACTGAGTGATACGAACGGAGTGAGCAAACGAAGGAATCGGCTGGGGAGGCGTGTGGCTGCGGTCTCTCAGTTGTGTCGTGATTCGTCACAGATGTGTCGGCTGCTGTCGCCGGGTTTCGTATGGTATCCGCGAATGTCCGGCTATCTCTCTGGCATGGCACGTGGCGAACGCTGCGACGTGTCTGATTCGCCTCACTCTCGTTCGGCGAACCACCGCCAAAACGGTCGCTCGCTTCGCTTGCCCGACGAGGTATCACTCGCTTCGCTCGTGATACCACTCACCGAACTTCGCGAGCGCGCGACCGCGGTGTGAGATAGCGTTTTTCTCCGCAGTACTCATCTCCGCCATCGTCTGCCCGTCGTGCTCGAAGATCGGATCGTAGCCGAACCCGCCGTCGCCTCGTGGCTCGACGATCCGGCCGCGGACCACGCCTTCGAACAGTTTGACCGGCGGGCCGCTCGGATTGCTGCCGTCGTCTGCGTCCTCGTCGCCCGCTCTCTCGTCCTCATCGGGTCCCGCCGCAGCCGCAGTCACGCGGTCGCCCCGTTCGACGGGATCGGGACTGGCGGCGAACTCCTCGCCGTCGCAGTACGCGATCACGCACCGGAAGGCCGCCCGGTCGTCCTGATCCTCGTCGCGCTCGCGGGCGGCGAGTCGTCCGACACCCTCGATCCCGACCGTGTCCTCGACGTACGAGGAGTATGGTCCGGGGAATCCCCCGAGCGCGTCGACGAACAGTCCGGCGTCGTCGACGATCACCGGCTCGCCGGCGTGGGCGTGGGCCTCGCGCGCGCCCCTCGCGGCGATGTCGGCGAGGCTGTCGCTCTGGATCTCGGTGTACTCGTACGCGAGCGCCGACACGTCGTCGAGATACTCGCGGGCCTCGGCGACCTTCCCCTCGTTGGTGGTGACGTAGCGGAGCACGTGCGATGGGGGACGCTCGGGGAGAAGTAGCCGTCGGTTCAGTCGACCACGACCTCGACCGGTTCCTCGTCGGCCTCGCCCGCCTCGTCCCCGGAGCGGTTCTCCTGGGCGAGCAGCGCGGCGACGACCGCGAGCACGATCCACGACCGCCAGTTGGCGAGGTTGAGGGTGTAGCCGATCCCGAACGGCTTCTCGACCAGCATCTCCTCACCTGGCTGCCAGTACGCCGAGAGCATCCGGCCGAGGCTCGGCCGCTCGAAGTTGTACGGGACACCGAAGATCTCGCCCGACGATGGTCTGTCGGCCATGTCCCCGCTACGGCGGCCCCCGTTAAGTGATTTACTGGTATCTGCCCCGGCCCTCGATCTCGCGGAGGCGATCGAGCACGTCAGGGTTCCCCGCCTCCTCGTAGCCCTCCTCGAAGGCCGCACGGAGTGGATCGGGCGCAGCGGCCGTCCCGTCGAGACTTCGTTCGAACACGTGGAGATCCATCGCGTAGTCCTCGACGCTGTCGGTGTGATAGCCGAGCCCGAAGTCGATCAGGTAGGTCAGCTCGTCGCCCACGTCGCCATCCCCTTCGTCCCCGCCGCCGGACGCCGACGGAGCACTCACTCGGACGTTCCGCGTCGTGGGATCGCCGTGGACGAACCCTGCGGCGTGAAGTGTTGCGAGGTGTTCGGCCACCATTCGCACTTCCTGCCCACCGCGTGCGGCGGTGGCGTCGGAGTCGTCGTCGCCCGACTCGACGATCTCGCGCAGGTCACACTCGCCAACGCGTTCCAGCGTCAGCGCCGCTTCGTGGGTGTCGACATCGTGGACGACCGGCGTCGGCACGCCTTCGCGCCGCGCCGCGCTCGTGAGACGCGCTTCCTGGACGATTCGGTCGCGGCGCAGCCGTTCGTCGAGCTCCGGATAGCGGTAGGCCTTCGGGCGACGGCGTTTCACGACGTGATTACCCGCGATCTCGACAGTCGCCTCGGCACCCTGGTACGCGTCGACGCTTCCGGTCTCGCGCGCCGTGCCGTTCCGGCGTTCTTCGGTGGTCGCGCGTCCGCCGCTGTCCTCGCGCCACGTCACGGGTACGTCGTCGGGTCTGAATCCCGAATCCACACGCGAGTCGGCAATCGCGATGGTGTCGCCCGCGGCGGCCATTTTCGCGCCGAGCACCGCGATCATCCCGGCGTTGTCCCGAAGGAAGCGTGCTTCGGGCGCGAAGAAGTCCGCACCGCGCGCCTCGCACATCGTCTCCAGCATCTCCTGCAACCGCGCGTTCTGGCCGACTCCCCCACCGAGGACGAGTTCCGAGGATCGAGTCAGCGAGAGCGCGCGCTCGGCGACTTCGGTTAACATCCCGAAGACGGTCTCCTGGAGCGAGAAACAGACGTCTTCGACAGGTATGTCCTCGTCGACGGCCGCCTTGGCTGCGCTCATGATCCCCGAGAAGGAAAAATCCATCCCGGTGACGACGTAGGGGAGATCGACGTACTCGCCCTCGGCCGCCGCGCGCTCGATCTTCGGCCCGCCCGGATGGGACCAGCCGACGTGGCGGGTGAACTTATCGAGCGCGTTCCCCACTCCCGTGTCGGTGGTCTCGCCGAGGATCCGATACCGGCCGTTGGTGTAGCCGAGGACGTGGGCGTTCGCGCCGCTCGCGTTCAGACACACAGGTGAGGCGAACCCCGATCGGTGTCGTCCGATCTCGGCGTGAGCGAGCATGTGGTTCACGCCGACGAGCGGGACGTCGAGCGACCCGGCGAGCGCGCGTGCCGCCGTCCCGGCGATCCGGAGGCAGGGGCCGAGTCCGGGCCCCCGCGAGAACGCGACCGCGTCGATCGGCCCGTCAGCCGCATCGAGCGCCGTTTCGACTACCGAAGGAATCGCCTCGCGCATGTGTTCGGCGGCCTCGCGCGGGTGGATACCGCCGCTTTCGGGAAGGTAGGCGTCAGTCTCGATCGAGACCTCGTCGGTCGCGGTGTCGTGGTACGCCGCGCTCGCGGCCCACGCGGTGCCCTCGATGCCGAGCACGCGCATCGTGTCCCTCGTTCACTCAGCCGGCGTCAGTTCCACTCGGTGTAGTCACACCGACCGCAGTGGAGGCGGTCGCCGTGGGCCGCGAGAAACGCGTCGCCACACCGGGGGCACTGCTCGCGGTCGGTCTCTCCCTCTTCGTCGTAGATCTCGTAGCGCGTCATTCAGGCCTCCCCCGCTTCCGCGTCGGCCTCGTCGTCGCCGTCCTCGCCCGCGATCTTGTTGCGTTCGAGCATGTACGCCTGCTCGACCGCCTTCGCGTCCTCGGAGGTCTCGTACACCTTCGCGTAGCCGAGCGTCTTGCGCAGCCCGAACTTGGTGTCGAGCTCGTGGATCACGACCTCGCCCGCGTCCTTGTTGAGCATCGCGGCGAGGCTGTCCCGCACTGACAGGCGCGAGGGCGTGGCCTCGTCGTGACTGAGTTCGAAGCGGACGTCCGTCCGGTGGAGCATGGGGTTTTCCTCCTCGGCGGTGATTTCGATTTCCATGAGTTCGTTGCCCGCTACTCTTCCTGTCGCGGGCAAAAGGATTTCGAAGCCGTGGTACGGCCGATCAGTGGCCCGTTCGTGATCGGTGGTGGCGCGCGGGAGCAGTGCGGGACCGAAGGTCCCGCAGGCCGTGCGAGCGGTCCGGAGGCCCGCGAGCAGACGCCGAAGACGCGACTCGCGCGAGGGATGAGCGAAACGAGTGGAGCGAATCGGTTGGGGAGGGACGTGGTGCGGTGCGGTCCCTCGTTCGTGCCGTGATCGTCGTAGCTGCGGTGACGTACCTATCGAACGCCAGCCGTGGTTTCGCTCCCAAACAGTCCGGCGAGCCGGGCCGCGAGCGCGAGAAGGACCAGTGCCGGTGATCGGAGCGGGATCCAACTACGCAGACCAGAAAAGGACAAGCAGCATGAACAGGAGCCACAGAACGCCGACCACGGCGAGCGCACCGGCCACGCCGAACTGCCACGCGGGACGCCCGCGATCACCCATCACCGCTCGAAAACCGGTGACGACGGCCGCCCCGACCAGCCCGAGCCCGACGAGATACAGCCCGAACACCAGTTCGAAGTTCGACTGCACGGGCCCGAGAACGCCTTCGAGAACCCCGAACCCCATGACGACGAGGTAGCCCGTCATCCGAAACAGTGGGAACTCGACGTAGGCCAGCCCGTACAGGCCGGCGATGACCGCCGTCCCAATCACGGCGTCGCGGACGAACGAACCAACACGCGTGTGGTTCATGACCGTATGTTGGCACGTCGACCACATAACTGTTCCTACTGCTACAGGGATGGGGTCGTCACGATCACTCATCCGCCGGAACCCGAAGAAGGAACCGAACTCAGCCGCCAGGCTCGACGCCGAGCGCGCTCCACACCCGGTCGTGCTCGCCGTCCATCCGGCGGAGCAGATCGCGCGCCCGCTCGCTCGCCACGTCGTCGACCGTGACGTGAACCATCCCCTCGCCTGGCTGGCCGTAGACCACGCTTGCGCCCGCTGGCGCGGCGACCAACGCCGGCACCGCCGCCAGGTCCTCCTCGCCGTCGACCACGATCACGGTGGTCCCGTCGTGTTCGACGCCCGCCCGAAGCGCGGCGAGGAGGTCGCCGGTGAGCGCCGCTGCGGGGTTCGTCACGTCGATCCTCGCGTCGTAGCCCTCGATCTCGGGCCGGTCGGCCGCCGGGAGCGATTCGCGTTCGGTCACCCAGTCGACGACCGCGAGATCGGGGCGTGCGCCCGCGTCGGTGAGGTGGCGGGTGACGACGTCGCCGACCGCCACGATCGGCGAGCCGACCTCCCCACGCAGCCGGTCCGGATCGGTGTAGACGGGCCCCATCGGGTCCTTGAACGCCGCGCGTAGCTCGTCGGGCAGCGTGAGAACGATGTCGTCCGCTCCGGTCGTCCGATTATCACGCTCGTCGCCGCGTTCGTCGTCTGCGTCGCGGGGTTCATCGCCGTCGCCGTTCGCGGGCACGCTATCGGACCTTCAGCGCGTAGCGACCCGGCTCGGTGACCTGCATCTCCTCGGCGATCTGGCTGGTCTCGGGGTGAGCGATCACCACGTAGCCCGCCCAGTCCTCGGTGAAGCTCGACGAACCGCACGCCGGACAGGTCTGCTGGTCCGGCGAATCGAGCACGCGGTGACACTCGCGGCACACGCGTCTATCGGCCACGCTCACTCACCCGCCGCGGGGGCGCGCTCCTCGCGGAGCCAGCCGTGTTTGCCCAACCCTACTTGTTTCGCGGTCAGCCCGATCTTCGAGTCACGCGGGTTGCGCTCGTCGATGCTCTTGGTCACGATCCGGGCCCGGACCGCGTCGCCCACCCCGAGGGTCTGGTTCGACTCGCGGGAGGCGAGCTGCTGGTTCTCCTCGTCGAAGGCGAGATACTCGTCGGAGATCTGGGAGACGTGGAGCAGCCCGTCGACGGGACCGATCCCGACGAACGCCCCGAAGTTCACGATTTCGACGACCTCGCCGTCGACGACCTCCTGCATCTGGGGGTCAAACGTGACCGCGTCGAACGTCGCCTCGTAGTAGACCGAGCCCTCGTGGCCGCGTCGGCCCGGCAGCACGCGGCCGTCGCCGATGTCCTGAACGTCGATCACGCTGACGACGCTTCCCACATCCTCGTCGAGCCGGCCTTCGAGCTTGTCTTGGAGCAATCGTTTCACCAGGTCGGGCGAGACGTCGCCGAGCAGGGGTGGCGGTACCTCGATCGTGTCCGTGAGTTCGACTCGTTTGTACATTTATGGCTCCGTTATCGCAAGCGTATCCGTCCCCCGCAGCCCGACGACTGGCACGCCGACCTCGAGTATCCGGTCGCGCAGCGGGCGGTCGTTCGTCAACACCAGATCGCACGCACCATCCTCGGCGAGTTCGACGCACGCGTCGTCCGCATCCGCAGCCTCGTGATCGATCGTCCGGCACCGATCGCGCGCGAGATCGGCCCCGACGCTCGCCGCGACTCCCGCCGCACCGCGCCCGCCCGCGAGTCCGTCGAGTTCGTCGATGACGGCCTGCGGCACGAGCCGGTCGTGGGGGCCGAGGACGCGATCCAGCTCCTCGAACACTCGTACATTGGATTCGACCGGCATCATCAGCCCGTTCGCGTCCATGAGTACCCTCGGAGTCATCCCCTGAGCGTGCCGATGCCGATCAGCCGCCACCGCGCGCCGACCCGGCGGTTGATCGCGATCTGGGTCCCGTCGGCCGCACACACCGGCCGCTTGAGTTGCACTTCGCACTCGTCGTCACGCGCGCTCGTCACCGAGCCGACGGTCGTTGCGGTGCCGACGGTGAGCATCAGCGGCTCGCCCGTCGAGATCGGCTCGATCTCGCCGCCGTCCCCCACGACGCGGTCGAGCAGCGAGACGCCCATCGTGAACCCCTCGCGGGTCGGCGGCAGCGTCCCCGGCGGGCCGGCGATCTGGCCCGCGAGCCCGTCGCTCTTCGCGAGGCTCGGGTCGAGGCCCGTGCCGACACCGAGAAGCCCGCCAGGCGTCACCGTCTCGACGGACTCGCCACCGGCCTGGAGCGAGCGCACGTCGGTGGTGATCGGCTGCCACTCGGCCTCGCCGCCGTGTTCGACCTCGCGGCCCGGCCGGAGTTCGATCTCGTCGCCAACGTCGAGGTCGCCCGCGACGAGGCTCCCACCGAGCACGCCCCCGAGGAGTTCGTCGGCCCGTGTCCCGGGCTTGTTGATGTCGAAACTCCGGGCGACGTGCAGCCGGGGGTCGGCCCCGGGATCGCGCTCCGGCGTGGGGATCTCCTCCTCGATCGCCTCGATCAGGAGATCGAGGTTGGCTTCCTGGCCCGCGCTGATCGGAACGACCGGCGCGCCCTCCGCGACGGTCCCCTCGACGAAGGAGGCGATCTCCTCGTAGTTCTGGCGCGCGCGGTCGGCGTCGACGAGATCGATCTTGTTCTGGGCGATCACGATGTTCTCGATCCCGATCGAGTCGAGCGCCATCAGGTGCTCCTGGGTCTGGGCCTGCGGGACGGTCTCGGTCGCGCTCACCACGAGCACCGCGCCGTCCATCAGCGACGCGCCCGAGAGCATGGTCGCCATCAGCGTCTCGTGGCCCGGTGCGTCGACGAACGACACAGTTCTCAGGGGCTCGCTCTCGGAGCCGTCGGGACAGGTCTCGGAGACGGTGTAACACTCGGGGGCGTCCATCCCCGGACACCGCCGGAAGGTGGCGTCGGCGTAGCCGAGCCGGATCGAGATGCCGCGCTTCATCTCCTCGGAGTGCTGGTCGGTCCAGGAGCCACTCAGCGCCTCGACCAGCGTCGTCTTGCCGTGGTCGACGTGGCCCACCAGGCCGATGTTCACCTCCGGGTGTCGGTCGTTCCGTGTCATGTAGTAATACGGTCCGCTAGCCACGAACCGTTCATAAGCCTGCTGTTCCGCGGACGACTCGCTTTCCACCGTTCGGTGGCTGTTCACCGGGCCGCCGCGCTCGGCACACGTCCGGGGAGGGTTGAAGGCCGACCGGCCGCTCCATGGGACATGGCCTTCGACCCCGACCGGATTTCGACGCTGACCTTCGACTCGTACAGCACCATCGTCGACGTCGATGCGGTGGAGGCTGCCCTCGCCGCCCACGTCGACGACCCCGAACCCGTCTCGCGGCTCTGGCGCGCGCGCTCGCTTGAATACACGTTCGTCGCCAACGGGATCGACGCCTACCAGCCGTTTTACGAAATGAACCGCGATGCGCTCTCCCACGCCCTCGCCACCCACGGCGTCGATCTCACAGAGGACGAACGCGAGGCGATCCTCGAAACTTACCACGAACTCGACGTATTCGACGACGTCCGCGACGGAATCGAGCGCCTCCGAGAGGGTGGCTACGACTGCTACGTGGTCTCGAACGGCAATCCCGAAATGCTCGAATCGATGGTCGAGGGAGCCGACATCGGCGATCTCCTCGAAGACACCATCAGCGCCGACGAGATTCATACATTTAAGCCGGATGCCGAAATCTACCGCCACGCCGCCGGGAGAACCGGGACGCCGATCGACGAGATCGCTCACGTCTCCGCGGGCTGGTTCGACATCCAGGGCGCGATGCACGCCGGCATGCAGGGCGTCTGGGTCGACCGGAAAGGATCGCCGTGGGACCCCTTCGATGGCGACCCGAATCTAACGATCGAGACGTTCCACGATCTCGCCGACGAACTCGGAGTCTGAGACCGAGTGGACGTCCACGAAGGCCGAACACGTTCCCGAACCCGACGTTTCGGTGCCTGGCGCGACGCTTTTCCTGCTCGCGGTCCGAACACTGGTGTGCGCGAGTTCGCGTTCGAGTTGGCGCTGTGTGCCCATCTCGAAGCCGGGTTCGATGGGATCGTGAGCCGCCAGCTCGGCGCGAGCAGTAGTCATAACCGGGTGATCGACGTCGCCTGCATCGAGCCGGGTCCCGGCTTCGACGATCGAGCCGAACTCACCCCCGAAACGATCCCCGATACCGCGATCGAGAGCCGTGTCGGCGCTGGCGAGGCGCGCTACTGGAAGGACTGCTTCGACTGTCACTCTGACCACGCGCGCGGCGTGACCGAGTGCGCGGTCGAGATCGGGTTTTTCGAGACCGAGCGCCGTGGCGGTCGGGAGTACGTCCGCCAGGCCGCGCGCTACCCCGACGACTGGTTCGGCCGGATCGTCGGGATCGAGAACAAGCCCGATCTCAGCTCCCCAGGAGATCTCGAAGACCAGCTCCGGACCGACGCGAGCCTCGGGCTGTTCGACGCGGCGATCCTCGCGACCGCCTCTCACGTCACCGGTGCACACCTGAACCGCATCCCCGAGGCGATCGGGGTCTGGCGGTTCGATCCCGAAACCGAAACCCGCGAGATCGTCCGCGAGCCGACGCCGCTCTCGTCCGCGGAACCGGGAATCGAACCCCTCGATCGCGGCGCGACGCAGACCGACGTGCGCGTGGTATCCGTGGCAGAAAAGGCCCGCATCCGCCGCCGGCTCGCCGAGCGCGCCTACGGGAAGGGCTGGCGCACCTACGAGTTCCCGTCGTGCGAGAAGATCGAACCTCGCGCGTACGCGGGCACGAACGGACTCCCGTTCTGCCGCTGGAAGGGCCGATTCGTCCACCCCGCGGCCGAGTGTGGCGTCTCCTGTCCGGGCCACGATCCCGCCGACCCACCCGACGTGGACCTCGAAAGCGAACGCGACCGCCGATCGCCGTGGGTGCGCGATCCCGACGGGCAGCGCCGCCGTCAGGCGGGCCTCGATCGGTTCGGCTGACTCCAGCGTTCAGTATATAAATCAGCGATTGTCACCCGCTATCATACGCTGCTGAACGCCCGCGTGTGTCGATCGGGCCGGACCGTTCCGATGGTTTTATATAGAACTCCATTCAATCGGTAGGTGACTATGGCTCAGCAGATGGGTAACCAGCCCCTCATCGTACTCTCGGACGACTCGCAGCGAACGTCCGGGAAGGACGCACAGTCGATGAACATCACGGCGGGCCAGGCGGTCGCCGAATCGGTCCGTACCACACTCGGCCCGAAAGGGATGGACAAGATGCTCGTCTCCGACGCGGGCGACGTCGTGGTCACGAACGACGGCGTCACCATCCTCTCGGAGATGGACATCGAGCACCCCGCGGCGAACATGATCGTCGAGGTCGCCGAGACCCAGGAGGACGAGGTCGGCGACGGCACCACGACCGCGGTCGTCGAGGCCGGTGAACTCCTCGAAGAGGCCGAGGCGCTCCTCGATCAGGACATCCACGCCACCACGCTCGCGCAGGGCTACCGGGAGGCCGCCGAGGAAGCCAAGTCGATCCTCGAGGACGTCGCCATCGACGTCGACGAGTCCGACACCGAGACGCTCGAACAGATCGCCGCGACCGCGATGACGGGCAAGGGTGCCGAAAGCGCCCGCGACCTCCTCGCGGAGCTCGTCGTCAGCGCGGTCACCGCGGTCAGCGACGACGAGGGCGTCGACACCGACAACGTGAAAGTCGAGAAGGCGGTCGGCGGTTCGGTCGACGAGTCCGAACTCGTCGAGGGCGTCATCATCGACAAGGAGCGCGTCCACGACAACATGCCGTACTTCAAGGAGGACGCCGACGTCGCGCTCCTCGACAGCGCGCTCGAAGTCAAGGAGACCGAGATCGACGCCGAGGTCAACGTCACCGATCCCGACCAGCTCCAGCAGTTCCTCGACCAGGAAGAGGAACAGCTCCAGGAGATGGTCGACCAGCTCGTCGACGCCGGCGCTGACGTCGTGTTCTGTCAGAACGGCATCGACGACATGGCCCAGCACTACCTCGCCGAGAACGGTATTCTGGCCGTGCGCCGGGCCAAATCCAGCGACATGAGCCGGCTCGCTCGCGCGACGGGCGGTCGCGTCGTCTCGAACCTCGACGACATCACCGCGGACGATCTCGGCTACGCCGGGAGCGTCGCGGAACGCGACATCGCCGGTGATCAGCGTATCTTCGTCGAAGAGGTCGAGGACGCGAAAGCCGTGACGCTCATCCTCCGCGGCGGCACCGAGCACGTCGTCGACGAGGTCGAGCGCGCCATCGACGACTCGCTGGGCGTCGTCCGAACGACCCTCGAAGACGGCAAGGTGCTGCCCGGTGGCGGCGCACCCGAGACCGAACTCTCGCTCGGCCTGCGCGACTACGCCGACTCCGTGGGTGGCCGCGAGCAGCTCGCGGTCGAGGCCTTTGCGGACGCGATCGACGTCATCCCGCGCACGCTCGCGGAGAACGCCGGCCTCGATCCGATCGACTCGCTGGTGGATCTCCGCTCGAAGCACGACGGCGGCGAGACCACCACCGGCCTCGACGCCTACACCGGCGAGGTCGTCGACATGGAGGCCGAGGGCGTCGTCGAACCCCTCCGCGTCAAGACCCAGGCGATCGAGTCCGCCACCGAGGCGGCCGTCATGATCCTCCGGATCGACGACGTGATCGCCGCAGGCGACCTCGCGGGCGGCCAGACCGGCGACGACGACGACGGCGGCCCGCCCGCTGGCGGCCCCGGCGGCGGCATGGGTGGCATGGGCGGCATGGGTGGCATGGGCGGTATGGGTGGCATGGGCGGCATGATGTAGGCCCACTTTTTCCCTCGCTCGCGGGCCGAAGGCCCGCTCGCTCGGCAAAAACTTGGGGAAAAAGACCGCACCGCACAGCTACACCGGGTTCGTCCGCTCGGTCGCGAACCCAGTCGCACTCCGGCGACGAACCGTTCGGACTTTTTCATCGAGCCGTCACGCGCCCGCCGACATCGACGTGTTTCGGTCGGTCGTCGTCCCGACTCGGAAAGGAGTCGCCGTCGCGTTCGCTGTCGCGGTCGTCCGATCCGACGGTGAGGGCGTTCGGTTCATCGCTTCGTCGACCCACGACGGACGGTCGGGGACGTCGGTCGCGTCGAACCCGAAGTACCGCGTGTTCGTGACGACCGTCGGCGCGTCGTTCGTCACCGAGGCGTTTCGGACCATCTCGACCTCGTGGACGACGCCACGGGGGTCCACGAGCAGTTCGAGGTCGATGCTCCGCCACTCGTCGCTCCTTGCGGACCCGTCGACGCGGTACAGCCTCGTTCCGTTTCGATCGGATTGCTCCGCTACCGTGGTGTTCGCCGCGCCGAACGAGCTGAGGAGGGAGAGATCCCCCTCCACGAGGAACGCACGGAACGGCTCGGCGTCCGTCTGGAGGCGTCGATGCACCGTCTGCCCGCTCGCGTATCGTTCGTTCGCGAACACTCGCTCGCCGTCCGACCAGTATTCGACGCGTATCGGCCCCTCCTCGGTGTGAACGAACCCATCGGTGCCGTTCTTCTCGATGACGAGCGTGAACCCCTCACCCCGCGGCCCCATCCGGAGCGTGCTCGTCGAACGGGCGAGCACCGACCCGTTCGGGGCGAGGGACGTGTCGTTCGACCGGCGCACGAACGACCGGTTTTCGAGAGCCGACACGTGTGCCGCCGTGAGCGTGCGTGCGTCCACGATGCCGGCCTCGGTGAGACCGGGCGCGAGCCGCGGCACCGACGACGCGTTCGCCGTCGCGGTCGTGCGACTCGACACCGGTGACGTCCGGTTCAGCGCCGTCTCGACCCACGACGGCCGTTCGGGCACGTCGGTCGTTCCGATCCCCGAAAGCCGTCCCTCGCTCACGGTCCGGGAGACGTTCTCGCCGAACGTCGTTCGCAGACTCGTCCGGTACTCGCGGATGAGCCCACTAGTGTCCACGATCAGTCGGACGCTTACGTTCCCACGCTCGGCGTCCCGAGCGCGTCCACGGACGCGGTACAGCGTGGTTCCGTTGCGTTCGAGCTCGGTCACCGACGTGTTTGCAGTCCCGAGCGGTTCGAGGGCGTACCGGAGTCCGGCCCCGGTGACACCGTATCGCTCTCCGGCATTGGGAAATCGGTCGTACGTTGAGGTACCGTTCGCGTACGTCCAGTTCAGTAACAAGCGCCCGTCATTCGACCAGATTTCGGTGTGGACCGGGATCGATCCAGACGATGGATACCCGTCGGTGGCGTTCCGCTCGGCAATAGAGTAAACCCCCTCGCCGGACGGCCCCGCGCGAAGCGTGGTCGTCCCCCGAAGGACGATCGAGCCATTTGCCGCCAGCCCCGTCGTGTTCGATCGTCTGGTGAACGACGTGTTCTGGAGCCGCGACGTGTGAGCGGCCACGAGCGCGCTCGCGTTCTCGATCCCTTCACCCGTGAGGCCTGGCGCGAGCTGTGGCACCGGCGTCGGGGTCGGCTCGTCGGTCGGGACCGCCATCGGCGTCACCGTCGGCGTCGACTCGCCGTCGCCACCGTCACCACCGAACACCGCGCTACAGCCCGCGAGGACGACCAGTGTGGCGACCACGACGGCGACGAGCGCACGCGTCATGGATCCTGTCTGTAAGGCGGGGAGAAATGTGTTGTGCTACGACATGGTGGGCACCGGCGCGATGATCCGTGGCTCGGCGGCAGTCCGGTTTACCGTCGTCGTCGGGCGCTGCGTCGATTCGGTCGCGGGTGGATCGGTCGTCCCGGTTCCGTTCGTGGCCGGCGTGGTCGTCGTGTTCGGCGCGGCAGTCGCGTTCGACTCCGTGGTCGTCACGTCCGGCGTCACGGTCGTGCGGTTCGTCGCCTCGTCGACCCACGACGGCCGGTCGGGCACGACGGTCCCGTCGATCGCCGACAGCCGCGTCACGGTGACGGTTCGGGAACGGTTCTCGGCGGGCGATTCCTGGCGCGTCGTCCGGTGTTCGTGGATCACACCGCGGCTGTCGACGGTCATTCGCAGGCTCACGTTGCCGAACAGCTCGGACCGAGTGGTGCCAGCGACACGGTACCACGTCGACCCGTTTCGCTGGAACCGCTCGACGGTCGTGTTGGCGGGCCCGAACGACCCGAGGAAGTACGGTGCGGTCCCGCGCTGGATGTTGCGCCGGACCTGCTCGGCGGTGTTCGACTGGGACGAGCGCGACGTCGTGCCGTTCGCGTACGTCTGTCTGACGAGGACGTCCTCACCGCCCGACCACCCCTCGAAGCGGATGACCGGGACTTGCGACGAGGAGGCGGAGCCGTTCTGCCGGGCGAGATACTGGAAGCCACGACCGGGAGGTGCCGCGCGGACAACCGTCGTCGAGGCGGAGAGCACCGAGCCGTTCGCGGCCAAGCGTGTCGTGTTCGTCCGCATGACGAACGACTCGTCGTCGAGCACCGACCGGTGGGCGCGCACCAGTGATCCCGGATCCTCGATCCCCCTGCCGGTGAGCCCCGGCGCGAACTGCGGGACCGGCGTCGGTGTCGGCTCGTCGGTCGGCACCGCCATCGGCGTGATCGTCGGCGTCGGTTCGTCGCTCCCACCGCCGTCGAACACCGCGCTACAGCCCGCGAGGACGACCAGTGTGGCGACGACGGTCACGGCGAACACCCGCTGCATGCGCTTCGTTGTCCCCGTTCGGCGATGTATCTTGCGTCGACCGTCGAGCGCGGCGACGGGTGACAGCATTGATGTCGGTCGCGCAGAAATCGCCGGTATGGAAACGCTTCTGTTGGATCAGGCGGCGGTCGACGCGAACGCGCGGATGAAGGAGATCATCCGGGCGGTCGAGGACGCGTTCGCGGCATACGAGCGCGGCGACGCCCAGATGCCCGCGAAGTCATACATCGACCTCCCCGCATACAACGGCGACTTCCGCTCGATGCCCGCCTACCTCGACGCGGGCGAGTGGGACGCCGCCGGCATCAAGTGGGTCAACGTCCACCCCGACAACCCCAAGAACTTCGATCTCCCGACGGTGCTCGGCACGATGATCTACTCCGATCCCGAGACCGCGAGGCCGCTCGCGATCATGGACGGAACAGAGCTCACGATGCAGCGCACCGGCGCGGCGGCCGCGGTCGCGACCGATCACCTCGCCCGCGAGGACGCCCGAAGCCTCGGCCTCGTCGGGGCTGGCGTCCAGTCGTACACCCAGGTCGAGGCGATCGCCGACGTCCGGCCGATCGAGGAGATCGTCGTCGCGGACCTCGACGACGAGGCCGTCGCGGCGTTCGTCGAGTATTTCGACGACCGGTTCGCCGTCCGCGGCGGCTCGATCCCCGAGGCTGCCGCCTGCGACGTGCTCTCGACCGTGACGCCGAGCACCACCCCCCTCGTCTCACGGGACGATCTCGGCGAGCACACCCACGTCAACGCGATGGGAGCCGACGCCGCCGACAAACAGGAGCTCGATCCCGCGATCCTCCGCGACGCCCGCCTCGTGATCGACGACCACGCTCAAACCACTCACTCCGGCGAGATCAGCATCCCGTACGCCGACGGCGTGATCGACGACGGCGACATCGACGGCGCGGTCGGCGAGATCGTCGTCGGTGAAGCGTCGGGCCGCACCCCCGAGGACGGCATCTCGGTGTTCGACAGCACCGGCCTCGCGATCCAGGACGTGGCGACCGCTCACGTGGTCTACGAGCACGCCCGCGAGAACGACAACGGTGAGTCGTTCGCGTTCGTCAGTCAGTAGCTCGATCCGCGCCTCGATCGAAGAGTCTCGTCAGCACCCAGACGATCACGAGCACCGGGAGCAACGGCAGCGCGACGATCAGGAGGCCAACGAGGATCGACCACCCGATGACGTCCATCTCGGTGTCGCGATGGCCCTGAGACGGGGGAGTGACCGTTCGTAGTGCTTTCCGCGGGAGCGATGGATCGTCGGATTCGTCCTGGCTCATGTCGTCGTCTACGCGTCGCGTGATAAAGAACGTCGCGGCCACTCGTGGAACCCTCGGTCGGCGTCAGTACGTCTCGACATCGAGGCCGGGAATGTGTCGGAAGTGACGCGGGTTCCCGGTCAGTACCGGTTCGTCCATCACGACACCTGTAGCACCGATGGCGGCGTCGCCAGCGTCGATCCGTTCGCCGTCACGTCGGAGCCGCCCGTCGATCGTCCCGGCCTTGCGAGCGATCTTCGCGTCGGTATCGACCACCGGACGGGAGTCGACAATCGCTTCGATTTTCCGCCGTTCGTCGTCCGGTGTGTCGGTGTACCCGACACCGATGTAGAGTTCTTGGATGGTCATCGCCGGAATCCGCTGGACGACACCCTCCCGCTCGATCGCGTCGGCTTTCTCCACCGCGGTTCGCTGGCTGTTCATCAGATCGATGAGAAAGGAGGTGTCGAGGATCATCTCACTCGACTCCGTCGAGAAACCGTTCGATCTCCCGGTCGTGCGCGTCGTGACTTTCACGGATCGCCTCCTCGAACGCCGACGCCTCCTCGTCCGTGAGGATTCCGACGAGTTCGAGCAGCGATGGGCCGCCAACGAGGCGTTCGATGACCTCGGAGAACGTCTCGTCGTCGCGTTTCCGCGCGCGCACGAATTCGTACACGTCCTCGTCAAGGCGGACGCTCTTCGACATGCGTATACAGACGTATACGAGGCACATGAGCGTTCCGACCGATTCAGTCGAACGGTTTCGATTGTAGGCGTTCGATGGCAACCTATAGATGGATGCGTCGGTTACGACGGACAACGCGGCGCTCTCATGCAACAACAGGACACCTACGACCACGCCGACGTCGAACAGCAGTGGCAGGCCCGCTGGGAGGAGTCGGACGTCTTCCGGACCCCCGACGACGCCACCGACCCGAGCTACGTCCTCGGGATGTTCCCGTACCCGTCGGGCGATCTCCACATGGGCCACGTCCGCAACTACACGATTCCGGACGCGTACGCCCGATACAAGCGAATGCAGGGCGAGGACGTGCTCCACCCGATGGGGTGGGATGCGTTCGGCCTGCCCGCCGAGAACGCCGCGATCGAGCGCGAGATCCATCCCCGAGAGTGGACGATGGACTGCATCGACACCATGCGCGGCCAGATGAAGGCGATGGGCTTCGGGTACGACTGGGAGCGCGAGGTCACGACCTGCGAGCCCGACTACTACCGCTGGAATCAGTGGCTCTTCAAGCGCTTTTACGAGGAGGGGCTCGCCGAGCGCAAGGGCGGCGACGTCAACTGGTGTCCGTCCTGCGAGACCGTGCTCGCCGACGAGCAGGTCGAGACCGATGCGGGGGGGGCTCCCGAGGACTCCCACGGAGACGGCGGAGCCGTCGAAGTCTGCTGGCGGTGTGATACCCCCGTCGAGACCAGGACGCTCGATCAGTGGTTCCTGAAGATCACCGAGTACGCCGACGACCTGCTCGACGGGATCGACGAGCTGGAGCAGTGGCCCGAGAGCGTCCGCGGGATGCAGCGCAACTGGATCGGGCGTCAGGCGGGCGCAACCGTCGAGTTCGACACCGGCTACGGGCCGGTCGAGGTCTTTACCACGCGGCTCGACACCCTCTACGGTGCAACCTTCTTCGCGCTCGCGCCTGGCCACGAAGTCACTCGGGAGATCGTCGCCGACGACCCCGACCTCGCGGCGCAGGTCGACGAGCTCGATCCCGAGGCCGACACCGACGAGAAGAACGGCGTGTTCACCGGCGAGTACGCGATCAATCCTGCGACGGGCGAGGAGATCCCGATCTACGTCGCCGACTTCGTGCTCGCCGACGTGGGGACGGGCGCGCTGATGGGCGTGCCCGGCCACGACGAGCGCGACCACGAGTTCGCGACGGAGTACGACATCGAGATCCGTCAGGTCGTCGCGCCCGAATCGGAGGAGGTCGACGTTTCGGCGGCAGCGTACACCGACGACGGCGTGCTCGTCGACAGCGGCGAGTACGACGGCGTGACGAGCGCCGAGGCGCGCGAACGGCTGATCGAGGACCTCGAAACGGCAGCCCACCACACCCAGTACCGGCTGCGCGACTGGCTCATCAGTCGGCAGCGCTACTGGGGCACGCCGATCCCGGTGGTTCACTGTGAGGACTGTGGCCCGGTCGTGGTCCCCGACGAGGACCTCCCAGTGGAGCTCCCGGAGTTCGTCCCGACACCCACCGGCAACCCGATCGAGGAGGTCGAGGAGTTCGTCGAAACCGAGTGTCCCGACTGTGGCGCGCCGGCGGAGCGCGAGACCGACACGATGGACACGTTCGTGGACTCGTCGTGGTACTTCCTCCGATTCACCTCGCCGGATCGCGCGGACGCCCCGTTCGACACCGAGCGCGCGAACGACTGGCTGCCCGTCGACGAGTACGTCGGCGGGATCGAGCACGCGGTCATGCACCTGCTGTACTCGCGGTTCGTGACCCGTGCGGTCTCGGACATGGAGCTGCTCGACGTCGACGAGCCGTTCGATCACTACCTCGCCCAGGGGATGGTCCAGCTGGAGGGGACGGCGATGTCCTCGAGCAAGGGCAACGTGGTCTCGCCCGTCGAGATCATGGAGGAGTACGGTGCGGACACGGCCCGGCTGTTCATGATGGGCGCGGCCCGCCCCGCGAAGGACTTCGACTGGACCGAGCGCGGGGTCCGGTCGAGCAACGAGTTCATCCGGCGACTGCTCGGCACGGTCGAGACGTTCGCCGACGGGGACCTGTCGACATCCGACACGGACGGTCGACCGGTCGACGCATACCTCGCCCGCGAGATCGACGCGTCGATCGCCGAGGCGACCGACGGCTACGAGTCGTTCCGGTTCAACGAGGCGCTCCGGGAGGCGCGTGGCCTGGTCTCGCTGCTCGGCCAGTACCGCGAGTACACGACCCCCGACGCCGACACCTTCGAGCGCGGCCTCCGGACGGCGATCAGGCTGCTCGCGCCCGTCGTCCCCCACGCCGCCGAGGAATCCTGGGAGCAACTCGGCAACGAGGGGTTCGTGGCCGAGGCCGCCTGGCCCGATCCCGACGGCGAAATCGAGAACCACGCCGCCGAGCGACGACTCGTCGAGAACACCCGCGAGGACGTCCGGGACATCATCGACGTCGCCGGGATCCAGAGTGCAGAAACGATCGAAATCGCGGTCGCGCCCGAGTGGAAGCACCGTGCGCTCGACCTCGCGATCGCGGCCGACGACGACGTGGTGGGCACGGTGATGGCCGACGAGGAACTCCGCGAGCACGGCGAGGACGCCGCCGACTACGCGAAGGACCTCGCCGCGAGCCACCAGGCGCTCTCCGAATCGCTCGCTCCCGAGCGCGAGTACGACGCACTCCACCGCGCGGCGTGGCTGCTCGACCGGGAGTTCGACGCCGAGATCGTCCTCGAACGCGCCGGTGAAGCCTCCGAGGACCTCGCCGGCAAGGCCCGACCGGGCCGGCCCGCGATCGAGATCCACGAGGACGAGTAGCCGCCGAGGTCCGGCGACCGATTCGCTGCGGAGCGGTTGGCGCGCGGGAGCGCCGGAGGCGCGACTCGCGCGAGGGATGAGTGAGCGACCGTCGGGAGCGAGCGAATCGGCTGGGGAGGCGTGTGGCCTGCGGTTCTCGGTTGTACCGTGATTCGTCGTTGCGAGAATCGCATGAAACGACACCGAAATCGGCCATAGGCCCGAGTTGCTTCGCCTCAGTCGTCGAGCGACGCGAGGCCCGCATCGAGCGCGTCCCCGAGCACCGTCCTGGCGTGGCCGTCGGGGTCGACGCCGGTGTAGACCCGCTGGATCTCGCCGTCGGCGACGACGAACGTCGTCCGTGCGGCCGCCCCGCTTTCCGTGTCGACCCCGAACGCGTCGGCGACCTCGCCGTCGGGGTCGGCGAGCAGATCGAAGTCGAGGCTCTCCTGGTCGGCGAACGCGCGGTGGGAGTCGACGTCGTCGGTCGAGACGCCGTAGACCGTGACGCCGGCCTCGCGGTAGCTCTCGCGTTCCTGTTCGAACTGGTTGGCTTCGACCGTGCAGCCAGGCGTGTCGTCGCGCGGGTAGAAGTAGACCACCGTGGGCTCGTCGAAGGCGGGTGCGACCACCTCGCCGTTCTGGTTGGGTGCCGAAACGTCGGGTGCGGCGTCGCCGGCCGTGAGCGTCATGGCCCGCCTTCGGCGTCGCGGCTCAAATCGACCCCGGTCGGGAACGGAGGAGTCCGCTCAGTCGATGTCGATGCTGCGCGAGTCGTCGTGACCCGTGGCCTTCGGGAGCGTCACGGTGAGGACGCCGTTGGTGTAGCCGGCGCTAGCTTCCTCCTCCTCGACGTCCTCGGGCAGCGAGAGGGTGCGACTGACCGATCGACGGCGACGCTCGCGACGGAGGTAGTTCCCCTCGCCCGCCTCGGTCGACTCGTCACGCTCGGCGGTGATCCGAAGGGTGCGGTCGGCCACCGAGAGATCGATGTCCTCGCGGTCGTAGCCCGGCAGGTCGGCGGTGACCTCGAAGGCGTCGTCGCGGTCGGCGAGGTCGACCGAGAGCTGCTGGGTCCCGGGGACCGGCATGTCGTTGAACTGGCCGAGCTGTTGGTTCATCCGTTCGAACATCTGCTCGATCTCCTCGAAGGGGTTGCGTCGTGACATGGCGCTTCCGTATAGGGCCGCGATAGACTTAACTTTGACAGGTAGCCGAGTGCGCACCCACTGCACGCTCACCGCACACCCACCGCATTCTCACCGCACCTCTCACGCCACGACGTGTTCGGTATCATAGGAGCCGAGGCGGCAGACCCATCCCTCCGCGGCGATGGCCTCGATGGCCTCGACCGCCTCCCGGGTGCGCTCCTCGTAGAGCCCGGCAGCGACGTCGATATGGAAGACGTAATCGCCGAGGCGTTCGCCGCTCGGGCGCGACTCGGCCCGAGTGAGGTTGATCCCGCGATCGGCGAACGGTTCGAGCAGATCGAGCAGCAGCCCGGGATAGTCGTCGTTCGGGTAGACGACGAGCGAAGTCTTCCCGCCGGCCGCCGAGCGTTCGGCGCGCGGCGCGATCGCGACGAACCGGGTAGCGTTCGAGGCCTGGTCCTGGATTCCCTCGGCGAGCACTGAGAGATCGTCGCCGGCGGTATCGGGGTGGGCGATCGCCGCCATCGTCGAGTCCTCGCGGGCGCGCTCGACGCCCCGGGCGGTGGAGGCGACCGCTTCGAGCGCGACGTCTGGATGCTCGACGTCGAGAAACGCCCGGCACTGCGCGAGCGCCTGGGAGTGACTCGCCACGGTGGCGAAGTCGGGTCCCTGCGCGAGCAGCGCGTGGCGAATCGGGGTGACGAGTTCGCGCACGACCGCCACCTCGTACTCGGTGAGCGCGTCGAGGCTCTCGGTCACGGAGCCCTCGATGCTGTTCTCGACCGGGAGCACGCCCCGCGGGGCTGCGCCGTCGGCGACCGCTGCGACGATCCCCGTGACCGACTCACGGAACTCGACCTCGTCGGCGATCGCCCGCGCCGCCCGATGGGAGTAGGTCCCCTCGGGTCCGAGCGTGACTGCCTTCATGCGCTCCCCTACCGTGGGGTGGTGAAAAACGCGTCGTTGGACAACCTATTTATGTTCTGATGGTACACGAGAGATATGCCGCTCGACTCGCGCCGTCTGTTGGAAGAGAGCGTGCCCGTCGGGGGACTGCTGCTCGTCTGGTACACCCTGAGTGCGCTCGCCCTCCCGATCGCGGACGGAGCCATGCTGAATGCCCTCGTGACCGGCTTTCAGACGGTCGGGACCGCCGTGGCGGTGGTTTTCGTCGTCGTCCGTGGTGTCGCCATCGCCCGCGAGACACGTCCGGTCCGGCTATCGAGCGACGTGCGTGAACTCCTCGACGAGAGCACCGTCGTCGCGGTGCCCGTTCTGGCGTGGGCCGGCCTCGCCGCACTCATCGCGCTGCCGTACAGTCTGTTTCAGATATCCGCTGACCTCTCGATCATCGCCGCCGCCTTCGTTCAGACTGCCGTTGCGACCGCCGCGCTGTACGTCGTGATCCGTGTCGTGCCCGTCCTGCGCTCGGGGCTCGGGTCGGGCGGAACCGCTACGCTGGGTGACGACTGACGCGGCCGCCGCGGATGGTTGCGACGGTAGCGGTGCGGTCTGCGGGCCTGGTGGATGAAGGGCGAGCGACCGAAGGGAGCGAGGGCTTCTGCGGTGCTGTGCGGTGGCGGAGATGGTTAGCAACTGTACCGTGAGCGAGCCGCGAAGCGGCGAGCGAACGGCAGTTTTTCGTCCAGATTTTGCGAGTAGCGAGGGACGCGGAGCGTCCCTCGTACCATGCGAACGGGCCATGCGCGGCGCTACGCGCCGCGAGTTCGAGGCGGCGAAGCCGCCTCGCGCCGCCCGTGAGCAGAGAGTGGTGGCCGACCGCAGGGAGGCCACCCGACGTGGTTCGAAAGACGCCGGAGGCGTCTTTCGTCATGCCGAGACGGCTTCGCCGTCTCGTAGCAAAGTAAAAAGGTGGGTTCTCAGTAGTTGTCGTAGACGGTCTTGATGATGGTGAAGTAGTCCATCCCCTCCTCGCCCTGCTCACGGTAGGTCTCGCTCGAAGAAGCGTTCATCCCGCCGAACGGGACGTGGAGTTCGAGGCCGGTGGTGGCCTCGTTGACCTTCACCACCCCGAAGTCCACCTCCTCGACGAAGCGGTTGGCCTCGGTGTGGTCGTCGGTCACGATCCCCGCCGAGAGTCCGAACTCGACGTCGTTCGCCAGCTCGAGCGCCTCGTCGAAGTCGCTCACGGTCATGATCCCGACGAACGGGCCGAACACCTCCTCCTGCATCACGGTCGCGTCCGAATCGAGCCCCGTGAGGATCGTCGGCTCGACGAAGTACCCCGAATCGTACTCGCTGCCCTCGGGCCGGCCGCCGCCGTACTCGACGGTCGCGCCCTCCTCCTTGGCGGTTTCGACGTCCTCGAGGGTGCCTTCGAGTTCGCCCTCGTTCGCCTGCGGACCCATATCCGCCCCGTCGAGCGCGGGGCCGATGTCGATCGACTCGGCGTACTCACAGAGAGCGTCGACGAACTCCCCCTCGATCGACTCGTGGACGATCACCCGCTCGGTCGCGGTGCAGGCCTGTCCGGTGACGCCGAACGCACCGCCGCCGACGATCTGAGCCGCCTCCTCGACGTCGGCGCTCTCGGTCACGACGGTAGGGTTCTTCGAGCCGAGCTCGGTCTGGACGCGCTTGTGGGCGTCGGTGGCCTGCTCGTAGATCATGTCGCCAACCGAGCGACTCCCCGTGAACGAGACGGCGTCGACCGCCTCGTGTTCGACGATCGGCGTTCCCACTTCCTCGCCGCCGCCGGTCAGGACGTTCACCACGCCGTCGGGAGCGTCCACGGCCTCTGCGGCCTCGGCGAGACACTCGGTGACTTTCAGGAACACCGTCGGCGCGTCCCGCGAGAGCTTACAGACGACGGTGTTGCCCGTCGCGAGCGCGGGAGCCATCTTCCACGAAGGGATCGCGATCGGGTAGTTCCACGGCACGATCAGGCCCGCCACCCCCATCGGCTCGCGGACGGTGTAGAGGTTCTGACCCGAGGCGCTCGGATTGCTCGCCTCGCCGGCGTAGTCCATGGCCTTCTCGGCGTAGTAGTAGAAGATGTTGATCGCGCGCCCGACCTCGCCGCCCGCCTCGCCGCGGGCCTTGCCCTCCTCGCGCGCGAGCGTCTCGGTGAGCTCCTCGCGCCGGTCGTCCATCCGTTTGGCGGTCTCGCGCAGCAGCTTGCCGCGGGCGGGGCCTGGCGTGTCCGCCCACGCGTCCTCGGCGGCCGCGGCCGCCTCGATCGCTCCCCGGGCGTCCGCGGCGCTCGAATCCTGACACTCCGCCACCGTCTCGTCGGTATCCGCGGGGTTCACCACCACGAACGTCTCGCCGGTCTCTGATGCGCGCCACTCCCCGTCGACGTAGTTCTCGTAGGTGTCTGCCATCAGCGGACTCACGAGCGCGACGCATACCCTTCTTTCGGCCTGCTATCTCAGGCTCGCGGTGTTCGTGCGTCGATCACCCCGAGGGCTTTGTGCAGGGGGGTCGTACCGTGGCCATGCGCTACTACCGCGTGGCGACCGATCGCGGCACGAAACTCGTCGCCCGCGACGACGAGAAGGCCTACGACCTCACCGGGGCGCGCGACGGCCTCCGCGAGCTTCGCGATCTCGCCCAGGTCGCGGACGTCGTCGACACCGACGTCGACGGCGTGACCGAGCGCCTGACGGCCGACGCACCGCTGCTCGACGCCGAGTCGGTGGCCGAGCGAGCGATCCTGCCGGCGATCCCGGGCGAGGTCTGGGCCGCCGGCGTCACCTACGAGGTCAGCAGCGACGCCCGCGAGGCCGAAAGCGGCCGCGGCGAGATCTACGAGGCCGTCTTCGAGGGCGACCGTCCGGAGGTCTTCTTCAAGGCGTCCCCCTCGCGCACCGTGGGACCGGGCGAGGGCGTCGGGATCCGTGAGGACTCCGAGTGGGACGTCCCCGAACCCGAACTCGGCGTCGTGCTCTACCGCGACGAGATCGTGGGCTACACCGTCGGCAACGACATGAGCAGTCGGTCGATCGAGGGCGAGAACCCCCTCTACCTCCCGCAGGCCAAGGTCTACGACCGATGCTGTGCCATCGGTCCCTGTATCGCCTCGCCCGCGACCGTCGGCGATCCCCGAGATCTGGAGCTCGCGATGACGATCGAGCGCGACGGCGAGACGCTGTTCGACGACAGCACCTCGACCTCACGGATGGTGCGCTCACCGGAAGAACTCGTCTCGTACACCACTCGGCACAACTCACTGCCCGAACTCGCGGTGGTCCTGACCGGGACCTCGCTGGTCCCCGAGGAGTTCACGCTTCGGGCGGACGATCGGATCGCCATCGAGATCGAGAACGTCGGGCGGCTCGAAAACTCGGTCGTCACGGTCTGAACGGATCGACCGGGTCGCTCGTCCGCGTCGCCCCGACCACGCCGCCCGAACACGGGATCGCGTCCCGACGTCCGCTTCGGGACGACCAGTTATGTCGCTCCGGCCCGAGGGATCGGCCATGACGGAGTTGCGATCGCAGGTGCTGTGGGCCGGCGTCGCGGTTCTTTGCTACATCGTGGCCGCGCTCGCGTTTCTGGCGGTCGTGGCCGAGGCCGGAATCGTCGGTCCCGGTCCGGGATCGGTGGGGTCCGTGTCGATCGTGGGGATGATCGTCAGCGTGCTGTTGTTCGTGGCGGGCGGGTACGCGATGAATCGGGCGCGACAGGGGCGAACGCAGACGGCACGGCCCGAGCAATCATCGTTACCCCCGCAGTACCGGAGCGGGTCGCCCGCCGTCGAACCGGACGCCGACGAGTGGAACGCCGATCCTGGGGGAGCGGGTGACGGCGGAGCGATCCGCTGTCCCGAGTGCGGCGGCGATAACGCCGCGGACTACGCCTTCTGTCGACACTGCTCGGCCGAACTCCCCGAGTGAGAGGGCGGCAGCGATCGTCGATCGTCGCAGTCCGAGGAGTTCGCTCGCTTCACTCGTCCGCATCGCTCCGAAACCTCGCCACGCCGATCGAGCGCGGGATCGCCGCCCCGCCGGTTCGGTGCTCGCTACGCCGCCTGTTTCAGCACCTGCGGAACGAGCACGATCTCGAGAACCGCAAAACCGAGCACGAGCCACCGGGCCGTCCCATCGAGAGCGGTGAACGCGACGAATACGAGTATCGCGGCACTACTGAGACCCATCCCGTAGCGGACGGCCGGGTTTGCGAACGGAGAGGCCATGTGTCAAGCCAGCCGAGGCACGGGGTATATCGTTTTACATATCGGACGGGGAAATATGCGCACTCACATCTCGGACGACCCGTTACGCTCATCCCGGAACGACCGGTTGTATGAGCCCGTCGATAATCTCACGTCCGAGGCGGAACCGTCCTCACTCAGAAGGTGATGGTGTCGACGTCCTCCTCGGTGCCGAGATAGACCGCATCGACCATGTCGAGGAAGATGCCGTGATCGAGCACGCCAGGGATCCCGTCGAGTTCCTGGGCCCTGCCTGCCGCATCGTCGAGCCCGCCGAAGTCACAGTCGAGCACGAGGTTGCCGTTCGCGGTGAACACCGGCCCGTCCTTGCGTTCGGCCATCCGGAGGTCGGGCTCGCCGCCGGCCTCGCGCACCCACTCGGCGACGACCTCGCGGGCGTCGGGCATCACTTCCACAGGAACGGGATAGTCCAGTGGATCGGTCGCCTTCTCCTCGTCGGTGGTGATGACGAGCTCGTCGGCCATCGCGTCGATCACCTTCTCGCGGGCGTGTGCGCCGCCGCCGCCCTTTATCACTGTCGGCTCGTTCTCGGAGTACTGGTCCGCGCCGTCGACCGTGATGTCGAGCTCGGTGACCGCGTCGAGCGTGACGAGCGGAATTCCGGTTTCCTTTGCGAGCTCGTGGGACTGGAGCGAGGTCGCCACGCCGCGAACGTCTTCGAGTTCGCCCTCGCGGAGCAGCCGCCCGATCTCGGCGACCGTCCACGCCGTCGTGCTCCCGGTGCCGAGCCCGACGTCCATCCCGTCCTCGATGAGTTCTTGCGCTGCGCGCTCGCCCGCCCGCCGCCGGCGCTCGTCGAAGACGCCCTCCGCGCCGCTCTTGATCCGATTCGGCGACGGAACGATTTCGATATGTTCGCGGATCGCCTCGCTATCGAGATCGATCCCGTGCTCGTCGAGCGCCGTGCGGGCCCGCTCGATCGCCTCGTCTTCGGTTTCCGCCCATTCGCGGATCTGTTCGCCGTCGGCCGTGTAGGTGAACTCCTTTGCCATCGTGGTGTCCTCGGATCAGTCGTCGGATCGATCGACCGGTCGGAGCGGGTCCATATCGTCCTGATCGCGGAGTTCGTGCCGGACGTCGTTCTGGACCCGACCGGTGAACCGCTCTTCTCTGATGTGTTCGTCCTCGCCGAAGGGGTGTTCGCCGAACCCGTGGCGCATCAGCGCGACCGCACGCGGGGCGTGGCGCTGGTTGCCACGGGATTTGAACAGCTCGATCACCGACTGGCTGATCACGGGAATGGGGGTCTCGCCCTTGAACGCCTCCTGGACCAGCCAGTTCACTTCGCCGGTGTCCTCGATGTAGTGGGGGATCTCGTCGAGGTCGGGGGCGTCGGATTGCTGGTCCTCCTTCCGGAGGCCCTTCTCCATGAGTTCGACCAGCCAGCTCTCGATGACCGCGCCGTTCGACCAGTTGTGGAACACGTCGGCGAGATCGACGTCGAAGTCGCCGGCTTCGAGGAGTTCGACCCCCTCCGCGATCGACTGGAGCATCCCGAACTCGATCCCGTTGTGGACGAGCTTAACGAAGTGCCCGCTCCCCGGCCGGCCCGCATAGAGGAGGCCGCCGTCGACCGAGAGCGTGTCGAGGTACGGCTCGGCGATCTCGAAGCCCTCCTCCTTCCCGCCGACCATGAAACAGGCTCCCTCGCTCGCGCGCGGCGGCCCGCCGCTCGTGCCCGTATCGAGGTAGTAGACGCCCTCCTCCCACGCGCGCTCCTCGCGGCGCATCGAGTCGCGCCAGAAGGAGTTGCCGCCGTCCATCACGACGTCGCCCTCGTCGAGATGGTCGAGCAGGGCGTCGAGTTCGCTGTCGATCAGCCCGCCGGCGGGCAAGGAGAGGTAGACGACCCGCGGCGTTTCGAGCTCCTCGACCAGCGTGTCGTACTCGCCGGCGTCGTGGACCTCGACGCCCGCATCGTCGAGATCCGGCCGATCGGCCGTGTCGAACCCGACCACCCGGATGTCCTTCCCGACGGCCTGGCGCGCGAGGTTGCCGCCGATCTTGCCCAGTCCAACGATGCCGAGTTCGCGGTTTTCACCTGACATGATTTGGGGTCCCCGTCGTCCGGCGGTTCGCCGACCCGCCATCCGCAGTACGGCGACCGCCCCGTGAACGTCGCGTCCGAACCCATCTCCCGCGGCGACTCACATAGGCGTGTTGCCTGCGTCGCTGCACGGGGAGCGCGTGGCGGTGCAAGGTGGCCGCAATTGAGGGTGGGGAGTTCCACCACGGGCGATCGAGAAGCGTCTCCGAGGGGTGAGAATGGCTGGGAGGAGTAAGCCCCCTTCCGTTCGTTCCGGCATTCGGCTGAGCGTCCGCACCCCTGCGGGGCTACCGTGCGGCTCGCGCCGCGTGGTGCGGACTTGCACCGGTGAGGATTCGCCGTTCCATCGATCCCCGCTCGTCGCTGCTCGCGGGCTGGAGACGGCACCGCTGCCGTCGCCCGCTCGCACGGATCGCGGTGCCTGCCGGCACCGCACAACCCTCGGTGGGGTCTCCCTCGCCTCGCGGCTCGGTTCGCACGCTTGCGGGTTGCGGGGCGCGATGCGCCCCGTGCCGCTCGCGCCGAAGCGGTGGCGTTGCCACCGTTCGCACCTCATCGGTCGGAGCGGGACGTGTCGTTGCTGTTCCAGTGCCGACGGTCTCCCGTCCCGGGGTTTCCCCGGTCACCTGCCCCGCGGTGGGGGGACTTTCCTCGCGTGCGCGTTGCGCGCGCCGCGGTGGCCGGACTCTCCCTGCCGATCGGAGCTACGCCGTCGACCGACAAATGTCGTTCGAAACTCAGGGCGTCGCGTCGAAATCGACTCGCCTGGCGTCCTCGCCCGCGCGCTCGATCGCCGCGTCGAGATCGAACTCGCGCACGACATCGCCGCCGCGGACCAGCGGTTCGAGCAGCGCGTCGCCCTCGGCCGGCTCCTCCCGATCGGCGAGCGCGACGTGGTGGCCCCCCTCCGTCGTTCGATAGACCTGCTTCGACCCGGAGAGCTTCCCACGCTTCGCGGCGGGCTCGCCGTCGACCTCGACGATGTCGAGCGCGAAGTCGACGGGGTCGGCGTTCGAGACGTGACCGCCGACACCGAACCCCTCGACGACGTCACGGAGCTCGCGGAGGTCCGCGGGACCCAGCCCGCCGCTGACGAACAGGTCGACGTCCTCGCGGCCACGAACGTCGAGCTCCCAGCGCACCTCGCGCAGGATGTGGCGGATGTCGCCCCGGCGCGAGCTGGTGGTGTCGATCCGGACGCTGTCGAGGCGGTCGCCGAGCGCGTCCGCTGCTCGAAGCACCTCATCGACCTCGTCGGAGTAGGTGTCACACAGCGCGATCCGGGGAACCGACTCGGCGACGGCCTCGTCGAACGCGCGCCACGCGTCCTCCTGTGAACCCTTGCCAAAGCAGATCACGAGCGCGTGGGGCATCGTGCCGCTGGCCTCGCGCCCGAGCAGGTCGCCCGCAGCGGTGTGTGAGAAGCCGTCGAACCCACCCAGGAGAGCGTTCCGCTCGACGGTCGCCGCAATCGACGGGTGGACGTGGCGTGCGCCGAAGCTCAGGAGCGAGGCGTCGGGAGCCGCCCGGCGTGCGCGGAGCGCGTCGGTCGCCATCCCCGACGCCTGGGAGAGAAATCCCAGCAGCGCGGTTTCGAGCCGCGCGAATTCGAGATACGGGCCCTCGATCCGCAGGACGGGGCCGCCGTCGAACAGCTGGCCTTCGCGGAGGGCGTCGACGTCGACGTCCCGGCCTGCGAACAGCTGCGCGGCGTCCTCGATCCCGGCGAAGGCCTCGAACTCGCCGGTGGGAAACTGATCGGCCGTCACCTCGGCCGTAACCCGTGGGTTCCGGTCGGCGTGTTCTAAGGTCTCGACCGTGCGTTCGAAGTAGGCGTCGGTCGCCTCACCCTCGCGAATGGTCTCGGGCGACACGATATCGAAGGCAGTCATACCCGGTGGTGTTCGGGAGTGAAGAAAAGGGTTCGTCGTCGGACCGCGCTCGTGGGTCGATTCGCGTCGTTCGTCGACGATCAGCCGTCGGCCGCGCCGTCGTGGACCGCGTCGAGACCGTCGACCGTCGGGGCGTTGACGATCGTCACGGTGTCGCCGTCGCGCTGGATCGAGAACGCGTCGGCGAACGGCGACTCCTCGCGGACCTGCCAGACGTTCCCGTCCTCGCCGACGGGCGAACCGCCCCAGTGAGCGAGGAGTTGTTCGTAGCCTGCCACGAACTCGCGGGCTTCGGCCGGCGAGTCCCACGTCAGTTTCCAGACGTAGCCCGTCCGATTTCGCTGCTGGTAGACGAACATCTTGTCGCCGTCCCAGCCGTCGGTGTAGTTGAGCCCGTAGTTGAACGGGTCGGACTGGTTGACCTGGCCCGGCCCGTCGGTGTTGAGGAACTCCCGTGGCGAGACGGCGGTCGAGCGGTTGTAGTCGTCGTAGAGGGTGTAGGCGAACATCGCCGCGAGCGCCGACTGGCCGAGCACCGCGTAGTCGGGCCGGCCGGGACGTTCCAGTTCGACGCGCGACCACCCCTCGGAACTCGTGTCGTCGATCGAGACGTTCGTGGGGGCGTCCTCGCCGTAGAGGTCGGGACGGATCACCTGCTCCGTGCTCGCGGGCAGGTCGTCGTGGAGCGCGTTCACGCCCTCCCAGCCGCGCTGCTGGTAGATCGCGTCGACGAAGCCCGGACCGTCGGCGTACGGGAAGAAGCTGAGGACGTAGACTCCGAGGTGGAGGCCGTCGCCCGCGCTGGTGTTGGCGGTGCTCCCCGCGTCGAGATCGAGGCACTCCCACTCGCCGCCACACCGGTCGTCGTACCGGCGCTGGACGTAGTTGGCCTCGCCCTCGATCAGCCCGTTCCGGGCGTTGTACGCCTCGCGGGTCGCCGGGTTGCTCGCCGCGAGATCGAACTGCTGGTCCTGGAGCGCGTGGACCAGCTCGTGGGCGAGCGTCGAGCGGTTGAGCCGGGGGGTGGCGCTCTCGGACACCACCACGATCGAGTCCTCGGTCGGGCTGTAGTAGCCGGCGACGCTCTGGCCGCGGTTCGCCTGCTGGACCGCGAGCGAGTTCTCCGCCTCCCCGATCAGGAACAGGCCCTCGAACTTCGCGTTGTCGAACGTCCGAAACGCCGGTGCGGCGTCGCCGCCGGTCCCGGCGCTCGGGCGCTGCTGGAACTCCTCGCGCGAGATCACCTCGACCGGCACCGTCCGATTGAACTCGAGCTCCCGGACGCGCTCGATCCGGGCCATCGTCCGGTTGACGACCGCGCGGCGCTCGGTGGCGTTGAGGCCGTCCGCCGCGGCGACCGGTATCGACTCGTTGTACCAGACGCCGTTCTCCCAACCGAGCACGTCCTCGGGCGGATCGGCGAGGTTCTGCATCGCTCCCTGGGTATCGGTGCGCTCGGTGGACGAGCCGTCGCCAGACGTCGTGCTGGCTCCGTCGGTCGTTCCGGTCGCGGCGTCGGTGTCACCCGCGGCCGCGGGCGTGGCCGTCGCGTCGCCGGACGGGGTCGGCGATGCGCCTTGGGTGGCGTCGTCGGCCGATCCGTTGCCGGCGGTGAAGGGCACGCTACAGCCGGCGAGAACGACGAGGGCGGCGAGCAACAGGGCGGCGAGCGTTCGCATACCCGTGTGAGGGAGGCGACGAACAAAAGTGACCCGACCGGCAAAAGCGGTTTCCGGAGACCGGACCTCCCCCACGCATGGAGTTCGATCCAGATCGAACGGCCGTCGTGGTGGTCGACATGCAGAAGGGGTTCTGTCACCCCGAGGGAAGCCTCCATTCCCCCGAGAGCGAGGCGGTCGTCGAGCCGATCGCGGGGCTGCTCGACGACGCGCGGGCGGCCGGGGCGAGTGCGGTCTTCACGCGGGACGTCCATCCCGAGGGACAGTTCGACGGCAACCACTACTACGACGAGTTCGACCGCTGGGGCGAGCACGTCGTCGAGGGGACGTGGGAGACCGAGATCGTCGACGGGCTCGACGCACGGGACGGAGATCACGTCGTCACGAAACACACCTACGACGCCTTCCACGACACCGAACTGGAGGGGTGGCTCGACGCCCACGGGATCGACGATCTCCTCGTCTGTGGCACGCTCGCCAACGTCTGCGTGCTCCACACCGCCGGCAGCGCCGGGCTCCGGGATTTCCGGCCCGTGCTCGTCGACGACGCGATCGGCTACATCGAGGAAGCCCACCACGAGTACGCGCTCGATCACGCCGACTGGCTGTTCGGCGAGGTTACAGAGCGCGCGGACGTCGACTTCGCATGACCGAGGGGCTGCGAATCAGGCAGTACGAGCCCGCCGATCGCGACGCGGTGCTCGCCCTCCACGAGCGCGCGCTCCGCGACACCGGTGCGTCCGTCGAGGACGTTCCGCCCGAGTTCGAAGCGGACCTCCGCGACATCGCCGACGCGTACCTCGACGGCGAGTTCGTGATCGGCGAGTGCGACGGCGACCTCGTTGCGATGGGCGGCTATCGGCCGGCGAAGGGGAGTCCTGACGCCTTCGAGCGGTCGATCGCCGACCCCGAGCGGACGGCCGAACTGAAGCGGATGCGCGTCGCGCCGGCGTACCAGCGCCACGGGTTCGGGACGGCGGTCCTCGGGAAGCTGGAATCGTCCGCCCGCGAACGCGGGTTCGAGCGGATGGTGCTCGATACGGGCCCCGAGATGACGGCCGCCCGCTCGTTCTACGAGGGCCACGGCTACGGACAGACCGGACGGCAGACGTTCCGCGGCGGCGACATCGGGGTGGTGTTCTACGAGAAAGAACTCGGAATCAGTTCCTGAACAGCCGGTAGGCCCCCTGGCCCGTGGCGACCGGCTTCATCTCGCCGTCGGGAGCCTCGCTCTCGACCGTCACCGTGGAGACGCCGACGCTCGATCCCGAGCGGATCACCTCGGCGGTCGCGGTGAGGTCGCCGGCGGCCGGGCGGAGGTAGTTGACGGTGAGGTTGATCGTCGTCACGCCCTCGTTCACCGGGTCGTCGAGGGTCGGGCGGAGCGCGATCCCGCCGGCGGTGTCGATCAGCGTCGCGGCGATCCCGCCGTGGATGTTCGCGGTCCCGTCGTCGTCGCCGTTCGGCCGCGTGTTCGTGAGCTTCTCGTCGAACGGGATCGTCATGACGAGTCGATCGTGCTCGATCGAGTCGACCTGCGTGCCGAGCCACGAGAGGTAGCCGTGGTCGTCGATGTGCGCCTGAAGGAAGGCCGCCGCGTCGTCCGTCTCGTCGATCATGGGGTCACCGCGAACGCCGAGGGTTAGTAGCCACCGATGCAGGGGGCGTCCGCAAGGGCGACAGCGTGAGGTGTCACGACCGACAACGGACCCCGTGACCGAGGATCCCGAATACGACACCGATTTTCGCGCCCACCCCGAGGAGTACGAGATCGGTCGCGGCGAGGAGGGCGTCTTGCAACCACCTTTTGCTACGCTCGCTCGTCGGCCTCGCCGACTCGCTCGCTGGCAAAAGCGCGGCGCGCTCCCGCTGGTCGCGCTTGCGCCCGCTCGCTCGTTTCACTCGCTCGCGGTGGAGGCGGGTGACGAACCATGGAGGGGAAGCGAGCAATGACGGAGGGTCCCGAGTACGATATCGACTTCCGTGCCCACCCCGAGGAGTACGGGATCGGTCGCGGCGAGGAGGGTGTGTTCAAGATCCAGCCGTACAAGGACGAACTCCTGCCGCTGTGGGGCTATGTGGACCGTGAGGCCGCGGACGAGTCGGGCGAAGCCATCTACGAGCGGTATCGAGAATACCGGGAGAACGAGGAGTTTCCGGGCATGGACATGGCGCGGAAGTACCTCCGGATGGGATACACCCGGTCGATGCGATACGCCCGATATCCTGGCGGGCAGAAGTACGTCGATAGCGAGGCGCGTTGCGCCTCGGATGACGAGCGGGCGAAGCCCGCGAGCAGCGGTGAGGAGCGCGATCCCGAACACTGGGCCGACCACGACAAGCGCGAGGCCGCGCTCGTCTACGAGGTCTGGCAAGAGATAGTGGAAAACGACGACGAATATCAGCGGCTGAAAAACGAACACCGAGAGCAACACCGGTGAACGGAGCGACGACGGAGCGAACTCAGAGCCATTCACGTCCGGTTTTCTGTAATCCGACGACCTCTTCGTGGGGATAGAGTCTCGACATACGGTCGATGATGTCCGCGACCTCCGTTGCGGACACGGTATCGTCCGCGAAGAAAAGTGCTGCTCGATACCGATTCGGTGGCACGTCTTCGACGAAGTCGTCGTGAGTCACGATGGTTCGATCGGCGTCGAGCGAGTAGCGGGCGATCGTCTCGTCGCTGGTTCCCTTTCCGAGCCACGAGACGGTATCGACGTGTTCGACGTCGTGGCCGTCGGCTGTGAGCCGGTGGAGCACTTCGTGTTCGATGTTCTCATCGAGAAGCAGTCAATACCCCATTTCGCGCTACTCGTCCGGCGGTGAGAGGGTCGTCATCTCCTCGGCGTTTTCGATGGCTCGTTCGCGGTCGCGCTCGACGCGACGCATCTCTGCCGGGTTGTTGTGGTAGTACGCGAGCGCCGCGTACACGTCGGCGAGATCGAGGTCGTATCGGTCGGCGACGGTTTCGGGCCGGAGATCGCACTCCTCGACTTGGCTGCGCACGTATCGCACCGTGATCCGACTGCCGTCGATGTGGGGTTCGTCGTGAACGTCGGACTCGTCGCCCGAGACGATCCCGTGCATCGCGACGACGCTCATATCCCACGGTAGGTTCCCACCAGGCAATAAACTCTCGCCCGTTCAGCCCAGCCGAATCGGGTCGTCGCTCGGGCGAAACTCCACCGTGACCTGCTCGCCGCAGGCGAACTCGACGTCAGGACAGACGAGCTTCGCACCGAAATCGGCCTCGCGGCCGCAGAACAGCGAGAGTCCGGAGATTGGCTCGCCGTTGGCGAGCACGTCGAGCGGGCCCCACGTCACGTCGCGACCGGTCGTGCGACCCACCTGATGGTCGAGCAGGGACACCGAGCCGCCGCGTTCGCGGTGCTCCCCAGCGGCCAGCACACCGCCGCCCGCGTAGTGGACGAGGCCGCCATCGAGCACTCCGCCCCCGTCGGCCGCGATCCCGACGTATCGCTCGCCGGGCGCGGGATGCGTCGGCGCATCGAGCACGGCATAAGTCTCGCCCGAGTCGACGACCGTGCCGGTGCCGTTCCAGTCGAGGCCCGCGATCGGGACGTCGACCCCGATCGGGAGCGACCCGTTCGCCCGGTACGGGTTCGCGTCCGGCGAGCGAAATTCGAGGTGGACGTGGTTGTCGACCCACGGCGCGAAAAAGCCCGCGCGGACGAGCCGGCCGAGCGGGTCGCCGACGACGATCGAATCGCCCGTCGAGACGGAAGGCTCGACGTGGAGGAGCCTGGCGACGTGGTCACCGGTGTCGACGAGGACGAGGTGATCGTCGGCCTCGGCGTGGGATTTCGGCGGAGCGCGCACAATCCGAATATCGAGCACCCGCCCCGCGACTGGCGACGGCGCGATCGAGGGGTCGTCGTCGGTCGCGGGCCCGAGCCCCGGATCGGGGTAGAGGTCGATCGCGTGCCCTCGCTCGTGAGCGACGTAGGGAGAGTTGTACAGCGAGAAGCGTCGATACCGGGAGAGGACGTCAGCACCGATCGAGACGGCCATTGAGGAGACGACGAAGCGCGGGCGTTTAGCCCCGTCGGCCCCTTCTACCACTATGCGCGTCTTCGAGGAGCGGGCGGCCGACATCGACGCCGACCGCGAGCGGACCCGCGAACTGTTCGCACACACCGCCGCGACCGGCGAGCCGACGGTGCGCGCGTGGACGCCCCACCGCCAGATCGCGTTCGGGCGGCGCGACACCCGTGCCGACGGGTACGACCGGGCGCGCGAGGCGGCCGAAGCACACGAGTTCCCTCCTGTCGAGCGCGAGGTCGGCGGGCGCGCGGTCGCGTACACCGGATCGACGGTGGCGTTCGCCCGAACCGAACCCGCCGAAGGGCGGAACATCCAGCAGCGATACGCCCGCGCGACGGCCGACCTCCAGGGCGCGTTCGACCGACTCGGAGTCGAGGCGCGCGAGGGCGAACCCCCCGAGTCGTTCTGTCCGGGATCGCACTCGCTCCAGGCCGACGGCAAGATCGCGGGGCTCGCCCAGCGCGTGACGGGCGACGCCGCGCTCGTCGCGGGGATCGTCGTGACCCGCGACGCCGCGGCGATGGCGAGGGTGCTCGAACCGATCTACGACGCGCTCGACGTGGCGTTCGATCCCGACTCGATCGGGAGTGTCTCACGCGCCGACGGCGACGCCGACCCCGAGACCGTCGCCCGCACGATCGAGCAGGCACTCGTCGCAGGCTACCGAGATGGCGACGACGGATCGGCAGCGGACGCGACCGACGACCGGGACGCTTAGGCCCGCGGGCGGTCGAGCCACGCCATGCTCATCGCGAACGCGACGCTCGCCGACGGCCGCCGGCGCGACGTCCGAGTGGAGGGCGAGCGGATCGCCGCCGTCGAGCGCCGACTGTCGGCCGATGGCGACGAAACCACGATCGACGCCGCCGGGAAGCTCCTGCTGCCGGGGATGATCGACGCTCACGTCCACTTCCGTGAGCCAGGCTTCCCGCACAAAGAGACGTGGGCGAGCGGGAGCCGGGCGGCAGCAGCCGGCGGCGTCACCACGGTCGTGGACCAGCCGAACACCCAACCGCCGACAGTCACGGGCGAGGCGTTCGACGAGAAGGCCACCTGTGCGACGGGCTCACTCGTCGATTTCGGCATCAACGGCGGCGTCACATCCGACTGGCGGTCCGACGAACTGTTCGATCGGCCCCTGTTCGCGCTCGGCGAGGTCTTCCTCGCGGACTCCACAGGGAAGTTGGGTATCGACGCCGATCTGTTCGCCGAGAGCGTTGCGGCCGCGACCGGGCACGGCGTTCCCGTCACCGTCCACGCCGAGGACGCGACGCGGTTCGATGCGAGCGCCGAAGACCGGGCGGACGCCGACGCGTGGAGCGCGTTCCGGACCCCGGAGGCCGAGCGAGCGGCGGTCGAGCGCGCCTGCGAGGTCGGCCGCGCAGCCGGCGCACAGCTCCACATCGCCCATACGAGCACGCCGGAGGGCATCGATGTCGCGAGCGAGGCGGGGATGACCTGTGAAGTGACCCCGCACCACCTCCTGCTCTCGCGCGACGATCTCGACGACCTCGGTACTCTCGGTCGGATGAATCCACCGCTGCGGAGCGAGCACAGGAGGGAGGAGGTGTACGAGCGCGTCGTCGATGGGACGGTCGACCTGATCGCGACCGATCACGCGCCCCACACCCGCGAGGAGAAGGACGCGGGGATCTGGGACGCTCCCAGTGGTGTGCCGGGCGTCGAGACCGCGCTGCCGCTGCTGCTCGCGGAAGCCCATGCGGGCCGGCTCGACTACGAGCGAGTGCGCGATCTCACGGCCACGAACCCCGCCGCGGTGTTCGACCTCCCACGGAAGGGACGGGTCGAAGTCGGGAGGGACGCCGATCTCGTGCTCGTCGATCCCGACACGACCCGCGAGATACGCGGCGAGGAGCTGGCGACGGACTGTGGATGGACGCCGTTCGAGGGATGGGGGGGCGTGTTCCCGGAGTGGACGATGGTGCGCGGCGAGACGGTCTACGAGCGTACCGACGGCGAGGAGCGATTCGGTACAGCGATCGGCGAGAACGTCCGGTCACGTCAGTAGCGCCGTCGCGACGCTCACACCGACCATCACGCCCGCGCCGAACCCGACCAGCCGAGCCATCGCGCGCCGTGAATCCTGCTCGGTCCAGTCGGTATCGGTGTCGAGGTGGCTCTGGAGGGTTTCGACGGCGCTGCCGGCGAGCACCGAGCCCGACCAGCCGAGCACCGCGAACCCGAGCACCAGCGCGCCGACCGCGAAGGTCTGCGTGCTGGCGAACTCGGGAGTACGAACGGTAGCGAGAGCGAGGAGGGCGAGCGCGCCCGCGACGACCCCGACCGCGCCCGCCGTAGCGAGCAGTCGGATTCGCGGGCGGAGCCACGCACCGAGTGCCACGGGTCAGTCGATGGCCTCGCGCATCCGCGGGTCGAGCGCGTCGCGCATCCCGTCACCGAGGAGATTGAACCCCAGGACGGTGATCGCGAGAAACAGGCCCGGGAAGAACGACCACCACCACTGGCCGGTCAGGAGGCCCTGTTCGACGCCGTTGGAGAGCATCAGTCCCCACGAGGGGGTGCCGGTTGGCGCACCGAACCCGAGGAACGACAGCGCGGCGAGGTCGATGATCGCGAGCCCGAAGTTCAGCGTGCTCTGGACGGTGATAGGGGCGAGACAGTTCGGAAGGATGTGCCGGACGATCACCCGAGGATCGGTCGCGCCGAGCGCCACCGTCGCGTCGACGTACTCGTCCTCCAGAACCGCGAGCGCCGCTCCGCGGATCACCCGGGCGAACCGGGGCGTGTAGACCAGGGTGAGCGCGGCGACCGCGCGCCAGAGCCCGAGATCGTCGGGGAAGATGGCGACCAGCGCGAGCGCGAGCAGCAGGGAGGGAAAGGCGAGCAGCACGTCCATCGTCCGCATCACGATGTTGTCGGTGACGTCACCGAAGTACGCCGCGACGATTCCGAGCCCGACGCCCGCGACGGTCGAGACCGCGACGGTGATCGTGCCGTAGAGCATGGCGTACCACGCGCCGTAGAGCACCCGCGGGAAGATGTCGCGCGCCTGGCCGTCGGTGCCGAACGGGTAGTCGAGGAAGCCGACCGTCGTGGTCGTCGCTCCGTCGCCGAACAGCTGCACCCACCAGCCCGGGGCTTGCCGCGGCGGGTTCTGGCCGAACTGGGTGAGCGAGATGGTCCCCAGATCGAGGAACAGCCGCGCGTAGATCGCGACCGCCGTCATCCCGAACACGATGACGAGGCCGGCGAGGGCGAGCCGATTCGAGAGGAGATCCGAGAGGAACGGCGACGCCCGGAGGCGATCGAAGATCCCGCGCGTACGGCCGCTGCCCATCTCCGTTTCGGTACTCATCGTCGTGCCTCCGAACTGTGGTTCATTGTTGGATCCTCGGATCGAGCGCCGAGTAGGCGATGTCGACCCCGAGGTTCACCAGGGTGAACAGGAACGCGAACACCAACACCGTGCCCTGAACCACGGGGTAGTCGCGGACGTTGATCGCTTCCACCAGCAGCGTCCCGATCCCACCGATCGCGAAGACGGTCTCCGTGAGGACCGCTCCGCCGAGGAGCGAGCCGAACTGGATGCCGATCACCGTAATGACCGGAATGAGCGCGTTCCGGAGACCGTGTTTCATCAGCGTGATCTTCGCGCCCTGGCCCTTCGCCCGGGCGGTCCGGATGTAGTCCTGGCGGATGACTTCGAGCATCGACGATCGCATCATCCGCGAGATCAGCGCCATCGAGTAGATGCCGATCGTCGCCGCGGGCAGGATCATGTGACTGACCGCCGAGAAGAAGGCGGCGAAGTTGCTCACTGCGAACCCGCTCGCGAGGGTAGCCTGAATTCCCTGAACGAACGTATCGACCGTGATGAGCCCGGTGATCCCTTCGATCGCGAACCGCTGGGCGTCGATCCGACCGCTCGTCGGCAGCCACCCGAGGATCTGGGCGAACAGGAGGATCACGAGCGGGCCGCTCCAGAAGATCGGGATACTGATGCCCGAGAGAGCGCCCACGCGAGTGAGGTGGTCGGTGAGAGTGTCCTGTTTCACCGCGCTGATGATCCCGAAGGGAATGCCGAGCAGGATGCCGATGAGCTGGCCGTAGAGCGCGAGTTCGAGCGTGATCGGCAGCTTGTTCACGAGGATCGTCCGCACCGGCGTGCCGCGCTGGACGGTGTACGAATCCCCGAGATCGAGCTGGACCGTCTCCACGAGAAAGCGGCCGTACTGCACCCAGATCGGATCGTTGAGCCCGAGCTCGCGCTCGATCTGTCGCACGAACTCCTCGGAGGCACGCTGGCCGGCGATCGCGCGCGCCGGGTTGCCGGGCGAGAGCTGGAGGATCGCGAAGACCAGCGTCGCGACCCCAAAGAGTACCGGGACGAGGAGCAACAGCCGCTTCGCGATGAACCGCATCGAGACCATTACGCCGAACCCTGCACGGCAGCCCTAAAAGGCTCTCGTTCACTATCGGCCGATTTCGGTAGTTTGAGACGTTCAGCGTCGCTCATAGCGTGACCGGATGGTGTGACAGTGCGGCGGCGCGGCGGCGGAGCGGGCTACCCGTCGAGCGTGACGAGGTTGAGGTAGGGACCGCCGATCGCCGCGACCGTGTAGTTCGACACCCGACTTGCGACCCCGCGGAGCTCCTGTGCGTGGTCGAGGTACACCCACGGTGCCTCGTCGTGGGCGATCTGCATCGCCTGGGTGTACTTCTCCTTCCGGGTCGCCTCGTCGTAGGTCGCCTGACCCTCCTCAACGAGCGTCATGTACTCGCGGTTCGCCCACGCCGCCCGGTTCGAGGTGTTGTACCCCTCGGTGTCGAAGCTGACCCAGTCCTGACCCTCGGTGAGCTCGCTGTCCTCGACCTGCGGGTGCAGCAGGACGTACGCGAAGTTGTCCGGGTCGGCGTTATCGGTGTACCATCCGAGGAAGCAGGCGTCGTGTTGGCCCTCGGCAGTGTAGGTGAGGAACGGATCGAACGACTGCTGGTTGATCGTGACTTCGATCCCGATCTCCGAGAGGTTCGACTTCACGGTTTGGGCGGTCGGCAGCGGCGAGGGGTTGTACCCGCGCGGGTTCTGGAACGTCGCGAGTTCAAAGGAGAACCCGTCGCCGTAGCCCGCCTCCTCCAGCAGCGACTGGGCCTGCTCGAGGTCGCGGGGGTACGGTTCGAGCTCCTCGTTGTGGCCGAGCACGTTCGGCGGCAGCGGCTGGGCGGCCTGATCGGCAAAGCCGGCGTAGATGTTTTCGACGATCGCCTGGGTGTCGATGGCGTAGCTGATCGCCTGGCGCACCTGCTTGCTCTGGAACTCCTCGACGTTCATGTTGAACGCCATGTACCCGGTGTTGATGCCCTCGACCGACCGGAGTTCGGCGCTGTCGGCGCTCTCGACCTGTTGGGAGGCCTGCGCGCCGAGCCCGTCGGCGATGTCGACTTCGCCGCTGGTGAGCGACTGGGCGCGCGTGGAGTTCTGGCCGATGGTCTCGAAGACAACCTCCGACACCTGTGGTCCCTCGCCCCAGTAGTCGTCGTACGCCGACAGCCGGACGACACCCTGGCCGTCGTTCAGGTTCTCGAGTTGGAACGGTCCCGTTCCGGCGGGCTGGTTGCTGAGGTCGACGTTCTCGTCCTCGATCGCGGCCTTCGAGTGGATCGCCGCCGCAAAGATCGCGAGGTTGCGCAGGAAGGGGGCGTACTTCTGGGTCAGCGAGATCGTCATGCTGTAGTCGCCGTCGGTCGAGATCTCGTCGATCCAGCTGCCGAAGGTGAACGGCCCGTACGCCGACACGTAGTCGTCGCCCGCGTAGTACTGGTACTCGGCGTCGGTGAAGCGGCGGAACGTGGCGACGAAGTCCTCGGCGGTGAACTCCTCGCCGTTGTGGAAGGTCACGCCCTCGCGGAGCGTCAGCGTGGCCTCCTGGCCTTCGAGGCTGTAGTCGGTCGCCAGCTCCTCGGTCAGCGTGGCCTCGCCCGGCACGAACCCGATCAGCGAGTCGTACATCTGCTCGGTGACCTTCGCGACCTCGCCGCTGGTCGAGTTCTGGAAGTCGAGCGTCGAGGAGTGGCTGCCGCGGGCGTAAACGAGCGTCCCGCCGCTGCCGCCACCGCTCTCGTTGCCGGCGGACTCGTTGCCGCCGGATTCGTTGCCACCGCCGCTGGTCTCGGTGTCGGCACCACCGGTCTCGGTGCCGCCGTCGGAGCCGTTGGCCCCACCGCCCCCGCTATCGCCACCGCCGGTGTCGCCGCCGGAATCGTTTCCACCACTGCCGTCGCCGCCACCGAGACAGCCCGCGACCGCCGCCGCGGCCGCCGCGCCGCCGGCGGCCTTCAGGAAGGAGCGCCTGTCAGCATCATCATCGAATGACATAGACGGTACTGACGAGACGAGGACAATAAGGCTACCGGAAAAATTTGCGCGGGACCGGTGCTACGTGCCCGGGTCGTCGGGCTGGTCGTAGAGGTGACACGCCGCCGGGTGCGCCTCGTCCTGGAGCGCGGGGCGCTGACGTTCACAGACGCTCTCGAAGCGCTCGCGGAGGACGTCCGCGGCCTCGTCGAACTCCTCGTCGACGACGTACTCGAAGGAGGTCTCGACGGTCGCGCGCGATTCGGCGTCGAGCCCGTCGTCGTGGTCGAAGAAGTGGGTCCATAGTGTGCGCTTCGCGTCGTCCATCCCGCCGTCGGTCGCCACCGCCTCGGCCGTCCGGGTGTCGGCCTCCGCCCGGATCGACTCGACGGAGATCGCGCGGTCCTCGACGCGCTCGCGGTAGTCCATCACCTCGCGGTACGCCTCCTGGGAGACGTCGATGCCATCGGGCGGGATCACCGACGGACATCGGGTCCGGAACCGACAGCCCGAGGGCGGATCGATCGGGCTCGGGACGTCGCCTTCGAGCGCAACGCGGTCGCTCGCGGCCGCCGGATCGGGTTCGGGGATCGCCGAGAGTAGGGCCCTGGTGTAGGGGTGTTTGGGATCGGCGAACAGCTCTTCGGTCCCGGCGACCTCGACGATCTCGCCGAGGTACATCACCGCGACGCGATCGCAGATGTGGCGGACGACCGAGAGGTCGTGCGCGATGAAGAGGAACGTGAGCCCGAACTCCTCCTGGAGGTCTTCGAGGAGATTGAGGATCTGGGCCTGCACGGAGACGTCGAGCGCGCTCACGGGCTCGTCGCAGACGATGAACTCGGGATCGACCGCGAGCGCGCGCGCGATCCCGACGCGCTGGCGCTGGCCGCCCGAGAGCTCGTGGGGGTATCGGTCGTACTGGCCGACTTCGAGCCCGACCGCCTCGATGAGCTCCTCGACCCGGTCGCGGCGTCGCTGTCTGTCCGAGCGGTCGTCGTCCGACTCGGCTGCGGGGAGGTCGTGGATCGTGAGGGGCTCGGCGATGGTCGCGCCCACCGTCATCCGGGGATCGAGGCTGCTCATCGGGTCCTGGAAGATCATCTGCATGTCGCGGCGCTTCGCTCGGAGCCCGTCCTTGTCGAGGTCGCCGAGATCCTCGCCCGCGAACACCACTCGGCCGTCGGTGGGTTCGAGCAGCCGGAGGAGCGTCCGTCCCGTCGTCGACTTGCCACAGCCCGACTCGCCGACGAGGCCGAGGGTCTCGCCCTCGTACACCTCGAAGTCGACGCCGTCGACCGCGCGTACCGGTTTCTGCTCGCGCGCGAGCCACGAATCGAGCAGGTCGTCGGCCTGCGAGAAGTGCTTTTTGAGGCCGTCGACAGCCAGCAGCGGCTCCTCGGTCGTTCCCTGGGTGGAAACGGGCTCGCTCGTGGCCACCGCCCCCTCTTCGTCGCCGTACTCGCTCGTATCGAAGTCCTCCAGGATACATTTCGAACGGTGGTCGACGTCGTCGGGACCGTGCTGGAGATACGGGATCTCGCCCTCGCGGCACTCGGGCTGGGCCCACGGGCATCGTGGCGCGAAGTGACAGCCGTCGGGGAGGTCGACGAGGTCGGGAACGTTGCCCTCGATCGGGGTCAGCCGGTCGGTGTCCTCGCGGGGGATGGATTCGAGCAGGGTGTAGGTGTACGGATGCGAGGGGTTGGCGAAGATCTCCTCGACGGGGCCCTCCTCGACGATCTCGCCAGCGTACATCACCGCGACCCGATCCGCAGTTTCGGCGATCACGCCGAGGTCGTGGGTGATGAAGAGGACGGACATCCCGTACTCGTCCTGGAGGTCGTTGATGAGATCCAAAATTTGAGCCTGGATCGTGACGTCGAGTGCGGTGGTGGGCTCGTCCGCGATCAGGAGCTGAGGGCGACAGGCGAGCGCGATCGCGATCAACACTCGTTGACGCATCCCGCCCGAGAACTCGTGGGGGTACTCGTCGACCCGCGCGGCGGGTTCGGGGATGCCGACCTCCGCGAGCATCTCGATCGTGTCCTCCAGGATCGCGTCGTCGATATCGGATCCGGTCTTGGGGAGAATTTCGCGGACCGCGTTGAGCCACGAGTCCTTCTTCCGGCCGCCGTACTGGTGGAGCCGCAGGCTCTCCGCGACCTGCTCGCCCACGGGGACGGCGGGGTTGAGCGAGGTCATCGGATCCTGGAAGATCATGCTCATCTCGCCGCCTCGTACGGTTCGCATGGCGTCCTCCGGCGCGCGGGTCAGATCGACGGTCCCCGCCTCGGGGTCCGCGAACTCGCCCCGGTACTCGTCGGCGAACGAGCGTGCGAGGTCCTCGTCGTGAAACTCGACCGTCCCGTCGGCCACGCGACCGGGATCGTCGACGAGGCCCATCGCCGAGAGCGCCGTCACCGACTTGCCCGACCCCGACTCGCCGACGAGGCCCACGGTCTCGCCCGGTTCGATGGTGAGATCGAGTCCGTCGACCGCCTTCACCGCCCCCCGCTCGGTGGCGAACTCGGTCCGCAGGCCCGCAATCGAGAGTAGATCGCTCACGCCGGGGGTTCGGAATCGTGGTATAAAGGTTTGCCGCAACCGAAAGGAACCCTTTTGCCGCTCACCGCCCCGACACGGGGTATGTCCGAGCACAACCCGTTCGATCGGGTCGTCGAACCGTGGGAGGCGGTCATGGAAGACATGGAAGCCACGGCCACGGAGTACCGCGAGGCGGGCTGGGAGGTCCTCGAACTCCATCCCGGCGACGTCACCGTTCTGGACGACGAGCGCTACGGGCTCGACGTCCTGGTGCCCGGCGACGAGTACGAGCGCCTCACCGACCTCGCCGCGGCGGGGACGTTCGATTCCTACGAGGTGTACCGCGCCGACGAGTCGGGGATCGCCTTCGTGCTCGCGGTGCTCGAAGACCCGGACAGCGAGCAGGCGGTGTGCTGTCCGGCGTACTACGAGGAGAGCGAGGCCGACGGGATGGCACGCCGGGCGCACGAGGAGGGTCGGATGTACACCCACATCCGCCCGCTCGCGAACGACGAGGCCGTGACGTTCGCCTACGAGGACCCCGATCTGTTCTTCACCGACTGAACCGTCACCCGGACGGGCTCGGGTCGGCCTCGGTCTCGTCCATTTCGACCCCGTCCGCGGTCGACTCGTCGGCGTCGCCCGGCTCGAACGACTCCCCGCAGTGGGGACAGGTGAGGTCGTCGTGGCGCAGCGCCGCACTCTGGATGCGGACCTCGCGCATCGTGCTCGAAATCCGCTCTTCGGCCGCCAGCTCGTCCTCGACAGCGAGATCGACGCCCTCCACTTCGAGGAGGAACTTCGCCACCTCGGTCGCCTCGTACATCACGTCGTCGAGCCCCTCGGCGGTGAAGAAATCGCTCATCGCGCCGTAGAGGAAGGTCGCACCGGCCATCCGGACCTTCTCCTCGAAGGCGGCCCGGGCCTGGTTCACCGCCTGGGGCGTGTAGGTGTCGGTCATGAACGGGACGAGCTCGGGGAGATGCTCGCCGATCTTGGTCATCTCGACGCCGGTCTCGGTGCGGAAGTCGGCACACAGCCGCGCGATCGCCCACTCGCGCGCGGTGATGTACGTCCGGTCGCGCAGGAACTCGTTGGCGCGATCGTAGCGCGCGCCGTCCATCTTCGCGAACCGCTCGTACTTCCGAACATCCGCCGGGATCGACGGCTCCGCCGACCGGGAGGGGTCGTCGCCGGCGGTCGCCGCGTCGGTGGCCGGTTCGTCGGTCGCTGTGTCGGCAGTCGATTCGCCGGCCGCTGTGTCGGTGGTCGGTTCGTCGGTCGTCAGTTCGTCGGTGGTCGATTCGTCCGTGACCGATTCGTCGGTGGTCGCACCGCGAGACTCGCCGTCGGGCGATCCGTCGGCAGGCTCGTCGTCGGAGGGATCGCCGTTCGCCGGATCGTCGTTCGAGGAGTGCTCGTCGATCCGCTCGGCGGACCGGTCGTCGGCTCCGTCGACGTCGGGGGGATCGTCCGCGCGCTCGCCGTCGTCGCGCGAGCGATCGGGAGAAGCGGAGTCGTCGGTCATCGCCGGGAGTGCGGCCGGGGCGCGAAAAAGCGTGTCGGCGGCGGCGCGCGCTGCGGAGGCGGGCGCAACGGTTTTGCCCCGAGGCCGCCACGCGCGGGTATGAACGTCCTGGTGGGGATCGACGGGAGCGAGCACGCGTTCGCGGCGTTCGAGCGCATCCTCGCGCGGATCGGAGAGACCGGCGACGAACTCACCGCGGCGGTCGTCGCTGGCGAGACCGATCATCCAGAAAGGGTCGAGCGCCGCGTGCGCGAGACGCTCGACGGTGCGGGGATCGAGGCCCCGATCCGCCGGATCGAGGGCCACGCCGGCGGGGGGTTGGTCGACCTCGCGGACGACGAGGGGTTCGATCGGCTCGTCGTCGGCGGCGGCGAGCGCACGCCGACGGGGAAAATTCGGTTGGGGCCCACCGCGGAGTTCGTCGTCCTGAACGCGGAGACCTCGGTCACGCTCGCGCGATGAGCCGGCCGTACCCCGACGAGCCCGTCGGCCCGTTCGAGCGCCCACCCGTGAGCTTCACCGACGCTCACGGCCGCGAGATCGAGATCTCGGTGTGTGACGAGGGCGAGTTCGCGGCGCTTGCCGAGATGTACGTCGCGTTCGATCCCGCCGACCGCGCTCAGGGCATCCCGCCGGCGAGCGAGGAGGCGATCGGCGAGTGGCTCGACGTCGTTCTCGGGTCGGGCCACGACGTGGTCGCGTACCACGGCGACGCGTGCGTGGGACACGCGACGCTCGTGGCCGACGGCGAAGGCACGTTCGAACTCGCCATCTTCGTGCTCGACACCCACCAGGCGGCCGGCATCGGCTCGCGACTGCTCTCGGCGCTCCTCGGTCACGCCGGCCGCGAGGGGGTCGAGCGGGTCTGGCTTACCGTCGAGCGGTGGAACCACGCCGCGATCGCGCTCTACCGGAAGGTGGGGTTCGAGACCGCAGACACCGAGAGCTTCGAGACCGAAATGGCGATCCGGCTGTAGACGCACACCGATAGTATGGTATGTGGGCACATTCCGAGGATTCAATAGCCGTCGGTCAACAGTTTCGTCATGGGGCCGTACCAGCAGTGTCCGTTCTGCGAGACGGTCGTCGAACTCGACTCCGACGACAAGGCCGCGCTTCGCAGACACATCCGGGTCGCCCATCCCGACGAGGACGAACGAACGACGGTACATCACGCGGCGTGAGCCGCGGGGGAGGAGCTCGACTTCGACCGGCATCGCTCATCGGCACACGACGGGGAACGCTGTCCTCGTCACAGGCCGAAACGTCGGTTCGAGCCGCCCACCGAGCGTTGAGCCGCTGCTGCGTCACGCCGTTCGTGGGTTCGATCGTCGCGTCGAGGGGGCGTTCGGCGCGGTGAGACGAGCGGTCACCGCGGACGTCCAACAGTCGTTCAGACGGAGAGGACGGGTTCGGTGGCGTACTGGAGGACGTACTCCGCCGCGCGGCCGAGGAGATCGTTCGCCTCGCCACCTGGCTCGCGCGCGATCACGACGAAGTCCACCTCGGCGTCCGCGGCGGCGTCGAGCACCACGCTCCCCGGGTGGCGGGACTTCATCGTCGGCGAGAACCCGTACGCAGAAGAGTGGGTCAGATCGACGCGGTCGGCCGCGACGTCGCGGGCGGCGTCCATGAACCCCTCGCTCGTGGCGGCGATCGCGGCGTCGTCGGGGTCGTCGGCCGTCGTGCCGCGGACGGTCTCGGGGTCGAGCACGTACAGCGCGTGAACGCGGGCTTGGTAGCGCTCGGCGACCGCGACCGCGTACTCGACGGCGTGCATCGACTCGTCGCTGCCGTCGACCGGGACGAGCACGGTCGTCACGTCGAACGGATCGGTGTCGTGCGGCGCGTCGGCGACCGAGCCATCCGAACCGCGCTCGCGGTCGGCTGCGGCGTCCATACGCGGACGTCGCGGGCCCGGCCCAAAAACGCTCCCCTCGGGTCGGCGGTCGGCTTCGAGACCGACGACGGGACGACGCGCTCGCCGAACGCCCGGACCGATGTCGACGGCGACGGAAGTACCGGGGGATTTACCATGACACACGACGGGTGGTGTGGCATGGAGTGCGCGCTCGCCGTCGTCGAGGGAACCGAGGAGACGAAACGGCTCGTTCGGGAGGCCGGCGAACTGGCTGCGGGCGTCGGGGCCGAGCTGGTGCTGTTGCACGTCACCACCGAGGAGGAGTTCAGCGATCGCGCGAACACGCTCGCGAGCATCCCGAACTACGACGCGGAGTACAGCGTGGACCAGGCGCGCGAGGGCGCGCGCCAGTTCGCCGACGACATCGGCCGCGAGGTCTTCGAGGGGCTCGACGTCGAGTACGAGGCCCTCGGCGCGCTCGGCGACAAGCGCGAAACCATCCTCGACATCGCCGAAGAGCGCGGCTGCGATCACCTCTTCATCAGCGGGCGGAAGCGCTCGCCCACCGGGAAGGCGCTGTTCGGCGACCTCACCCAGTCGGTGATCCTGGAGTTCGACGGCGCGGTGACGGTCACCACCGTTTAAGCCCCGCGGCCGGATAGCCGACATATGATCGACACCGTCGTGCTCGCCACGGACGGCTCGGCGAGCGTCGCCAGGGCGACCGCCGTCGCGCTCGACCTCGCGCGCCGGTTCGGGGCCGAGGTCCACGCGCTGTACGTCGTCGAGGAGAGCGACGTCGCCGCCGCGCCCGACGACGTCCGCGAACGCCTCCGCGAAGCGCTCGAAGCCGACGGCGAGACCGCGCTCGAAGACGTCCGCGGGGCGAGCGGCCGGGCGATCACGACCGCGGTCCGCGAGGGCCGACCCGCGAGCGAGATCGGGACGTACGCGCGCGAACACGACGCCGACCTCGTGGCGACCGGGACACGCGGCCGCCACGGCGAACACCGGTTCGTCCTCGGGAGCGTCGCCGAGGCCGTCGTCCGGAGCTGTCCAGTCCCCGTCCTCACCGTGCGCCAGCTCGACGCCACATAGCGCGGTCGCTGGCGGGGTGGTACATCCGTCGCCCGGCGGACCGAGGGGTTCTTCGGCCACCGTAGCGTGAGGCGGGCATGAACGACCGACTCATCGACGACGACCGTCTCGACCTCGCCCGGAAATCCGTCCTCCCCGGCGAGGGCTTTTTCTACCCCGACTCGCTCGACGCCGAGCGGGCCGATCGGGAGGTACAGGAAGCGCTCGCGGGGGCCGACACCGTCGTGCTCGCCGATCCCGACGCGGACGGACTGGCCTGTGTCGCGCTACTCCGCGAGGCGTTCGGCGCTGGGGCGCTGGTACCGACCAGCCCCCACGACCTGAGCGACACGCTCGATCGGGTGGCCGATCACGTCGAGCCCGGCGCGCGGGTGTTCGTCTGTGATCTCTGTCCCGACGAGTACCGCTACATCGCCGGCCAGTTCGAGCGTCTGGTCGGGCGCGCGTCGAGCGTGCGCTGGTTCGATCACCACCAGTGGGCCGACGAGACCACAGAACGGGTTCGTGCGGCGGGAGCCGAACTCGTCGTTGGTGACTCGGACGAGGAGTGCTCGGCCGACGTGACGCTGGCCGCGCTCGATCACGAGTTCGATCCCCACTACGCGGAGCTCGCGGCCGTGACCCGCGATCACGACCTCTGGCTCCGCGAGGATCCTCGGAGTGATGACCTCGCCGACTTCGCGTACTGGAGCGATCCCGAGGAGTACGTGGAGATCGTCCGTGAGCACGGTCCCGATCTCCCGCCCGAGGTCGAGGAGTACCTCGCCGAGCAGCGCGTCGAGAAGGAGGCGTTGATCGAGCGCGCTGTCGAGCGGGCCGAAACCCACGAGATCGGCCCGTGGACGGTCGGCGTGACGTACGGCCGGTGCTCGCAGAACGAGGTCGCGGAGGCACTCCGTGGAGCCGGCACCGACGCCGCCGTGATCGTCAAACCATCGGGATCGGCGAGTATCCGCGGCACCGAGACCTTCGAGCGGTGTCACGAGGTCGCGGGCCAGGTCAACGGCGGCGGCCGATCCGAAGGCCGCGGGC